>JAXJRE010000275.1:0-2200 GCA_036310785.1 Acutalibacteraceae bacterium | reverse complement strand
GTTTAAGCTCTCTCGGAGGGCCGGGGAGAACGAGTATGTGTACTCCGTCCTTTTCGATAGCCATGCCCGGAGCCGTACCGTTCTCATTCGGGAAGATCACGCAGTCCTTGGGGAGCATAGCCTGCTTGATATTGCTCTGAGCCATCTCCAGACCTTTAGAGCTGAAATAGTTCCTTATCTTTTCCGCCGTCGGCTCGTGAAGCTGAAGCTCCTTGCCGAAAAATTCACAGCAGACCTCTTTAGTCAGATCGTCGGGAGTGGGACCGAGACCGCCCGAAAGAATGATGATATCGCTTCTTTTCGCCGCCTCGTCAAGCTGAGCAAGGAGTCTTTCACGGTTGTCTCCGACCGTACTCTGGTGAATAACGCTGATACCGAGCTTCGCAAGCTCGACGCTCAGATACTGTGCGTCGGTGTTGAGTATATCGCCTAAAAGTATTTCCGTGCCGACGCTGATAAGTTCGCAAACTGCCAATTTAGTCACCTGTAATTCTGATAAATTTGATGTTGCTGACCGCTTCTTCAACAAGAGAGTCAACGTCAAGAACGCTCTCCGCTTCCTCAACATATTTAAGCTGAGGACGGGTTCTCGGATGCTTCGGTGTGAATACCGTACAGCAGTCCTCGTAGGGGAGAATGGAGGTCTCAAAGGTGCCGATGTACCTTGCACGCTCGATTACCTCGTCCTTATCCATACCGATAAGAGGACGGAAAACGGGAAGCTCCTCTACAACGGCCTCGGTACAGCCGATAGCCTGCATGGTCTGACTTGCGACCTGACCGACGCTTTCGCCCGTTATGAGCGCACCGCAGCCGTTCTTCTTAGCTATCATTTCACTGCACCTCATCATAAATCTTCTCATAATGATAGTGAAAAGCTCTTCGGGGCAGTTGTCCTTTATCTCCTCCTGAATATGAGTGAAAGGAACGATGTGAAGCGGAATTTCTCCGCTGTATTTTGCAACCTGCTTCAGAAGCGAGCATACCTTCATTTCCGCACGCTGTGAGGTGTAGGGAGGGGAGGCAAAGTGGATGCCGCAGAGGCTCAGACCTCTCTTTGACATCATCCATGCGGCAACGGGACTGTCAATTCCGCCCGAAATCAGTATGGCGGCTTGTCCTGCCGAGCCGACGGGCATACCGCCTGCGCCCTTGATCTGATTGCCGTGAATGAACGCATAGTTATCTCTTATCTCCACGCTGACCTTAACATCGGGGTTGTGAACGTCAACGGTGAGGTGAGGATATGCGTCAAGTATCTTTTCGCCCAAAGCCATACATATGTCGGGGGATTTGAGCGGAAATTTCTTGTCCGAACGCTTAGCCTCGACCTTGAAGGTCTTGGCAAACATCAGATCGTCTTTAAGGTATTCGCAGGCGGCAGGGATTATAACGTCCATATCCTTTTCAACTGCCGCACAGCGGGAAATTCCCGCAATTCCGAATATCTTTGTAATTCTTCTGAAAGCCTCGTCAAGATCAACGTTTTCGTCATCAGGCTCAACGGATATCGTGGACTGGGAAGAAACATAGCGGATCTTCCCAAGATCGTGCAGACGAAACTTCATATTCTTTATAAGCTGATTTTCAAACGTGTGGCGGTTAAGTCCCTTGAGGGCAAGCTCACCGTTTTTCAGCAGTATTATTTCTTTCATTTTATAAACCTCGTTTTTTTACTTCAGTCTCCTCATCGTCTTACGAGCGGAGGCGATACCGCCGATAAGGTAGTCGATTTCCTCCTTGGTCGTGAAGACGGAAAGGCTGATTCTCAGAGCCGTATTTATTACATCGTCGCTTAAATTCATTGCCCTGAGAACACGGCTCTTGTGTCCCTTGGAGCATGCCGATCCGCTCGAAATGCAGATACCCAGTCCCGAAAGATAGTTGAGCATAACCTCGGAGGGAATACCCTCAACGGAAATGTTTGTGATATACGGCAGAGCGTTTTCGGGAGAGTTTATTCTGACTCCATCGACAGCCCTGAGCTTTGCGACCATATAGTTTCGCAGATCGGTCACATACCTCAGGCTTTCGCTGTAATCGGGTATAGCGGCGGCCGCCGCACCGAAGCCTGCAATTGCAGGTAAAGGCTCTGTGCCGGGACGTATCTTGTTCTCCTGCAAGCCGCCGAAGGAGTGCTGAACAAGCTTCGTGCCTTTCTTGACAAAGAGAGCGCCTGCGCCCTTGGGACCGTGGATCT
>JAXJRE010000274.1:0-9490 GCA_036310785.1 Acutalibacteraceae bacterium | reverse complement strand
GATGAAGGCTTGTATCGGTAAAATCCAATACAAGCCTCTCTGTTTAGTTGAGTTTTGTTTCTTTTGTTCTTCGCTTAGTGAGACAGTCCCGTTTTTATTCAAAGTCAATGTGCTGATCTGACGCAGACTTGATAAACTGCGGATATTTTGAATTTGAACGGACGGTCGGCTGTCCGTCATAATCGACAAGCCAGAAAATGAAATCGGAATAATCCGAGCCGTAATTTCCCGAAACGTGCGGCGCACCCTTAACAAACCATGTGTACTCGGGAAAAAGACAGGTTGACGCATCAATTTCCCTTGACGGTGAAAGATACTCCGGATTTGAACAAACATAATCGTCACCGAGAGTCTCTCCGATAGGAGCAACAACCGCTCCTCCGCTTACGAGCTGTGTTTCAAGCGTTCCGTCGCCGTTCTGATAAGCTCTGTCATAAATAGGGATAACCTGTCTGCCGTAATTTGCGACAACGCATATCTTCATACCGTCGGCGACTGCCGCTCTCAGCATATCGTCGCGCTTCGCCATCATATCCTGAAGCTCGTCGGCTATCGCAATAATTCCGGCATACTCTGTTTCCTTGCCGCCGAACATAAATTCCTTGCAGGCTTCATAATCTTCGGGTAAAACGAGTGCCCAGAGCGACGGCATATTTCCGAACACATCTCTCAGAAATCCGTCGTAAACCTCATCCTTATAACGGCTGACAAATTTGTTTGCAAGATCTGCAACCCGGTTCCATATTCCTGTCATATCAAGAAGCTTTAAAACAGGGGTTAATAATTTGTTTTCGCCGAGATATGTATATGCAAAGTTTCTGAGCTGAGTTGCTCCGACTGTTACGTTACCTTGAAGCAAATCGGAGGTGACATAAGTTCCGCAAAATGTGGACGACAGAAATACGCACTTATTCACTCTGTCGCAGGAATATTTGCTCAGATATGCAACAGTCATAACTCCGCCCATGCTTGCGCAGACAAGGTTTACCTTTTCGCAGCCTGTTTCCCTGCAGGCACGTTCAACATATTCGTTGACTTTGTCGGCAACCTCCAGCGGATTCAACCGCCAATCATAGTTTATATAATAGACATATTTTCCGCCGTACTTCTCTTTTGCCGTGCGGATCATGCCCTCCTCGTTCTTTGACTCTCCGTCGTCAAAGTCAGTGTAATTATCCATTGAGAGAGGGTACTCCTTCATTCCCGTATTGTAAACAGGCTGACCGTTGCAGTCAATTGAATAATATTCAAAGATATCTCTGATGTAATCAACCACCGTGCCGACAGCCGGATCCATACTGCCGTTCACAATACCTCTGACAGTTGCCTTTGCCAGAGTGCCTATAACTCCGCCGGCGGTTATTTCGCCCATTGCAGGCCGCTCGTTTTCCGTTCCGACATCAACACGAACGCCCTGCAGATCCATTCCTCTGATTAAAACAAAAGGATAAACCTGATCTGCTTCGTTTATCGCTTCGGTCGGTGTGCCCGACGCAAAAGCGCACACACAGCACGACAGCGAGATTACGACCGTCAGCAAAACACATAAAATCCTCTTCATATAAAACACCCACATTCTTTAATTTACATTTTCACTCTGCGACGGTATGCCGCAGGCGATGTTCCTTTATACTTTTTAAAAATCCTATTGAAATGGCTCAGGCTGTAATATCCGAGACGTGCGGAAATTTCAAGCGTGGAAAGCTTAGTTCCGTCAAGCAGTTCGCAGGCATAAGCGCATTTCAGATCACGAAGATACGATGCAACCGTCTTGCCCGTGTATCGCTTGAAATATTCGACCGTAACAGGAGGCGAAAGACCTGCCAGACGGTAAACATCGGAGGCGGAACAGCATATCATTTCAGGCGAATGAAGCTTTTCAAGCAATTTTGCAAACCATTCGGGATAATTCAGCTTTGCAAGCTCGCCATAGAGGGACAAGGTCACGACCGCATGGGACATTATTTCACACATAAGAGTATATCCGGAATTTCCCGAATCTTTTGAAATCAATCCCAAAAGCTGAGCTCTGTCCGTGAAAAAATTCATTTCATCGGTAGAAAGCGACAAAGAAAGCTTCGGATTCCTTTCAAGCTCGTCAGCATCAATCTTCATAGAATCGCAGATTTTGCGGAAATATTCCGTTGTCACGCAGAAATTCATATGCGAGCAGGAGCATCCGTCAATCATTTTGAATCTGTGACAGTCCTCCGGGCGGAGCAGATACAGCTCTCCCTTGCTCACCTCATTTATTTTTCCGTTAAGCTCATGCAAGGCTTTACCGTCCGTTACTATAAATAATTCATAAAAATTGTGACAATGCAGAGAGGTATCCTCCGTGCCCCACCAATGGAACGAAACGCCGTTCTCGGCAAGGCTCTTGTTATTGCGAAAATCGACAATACAATCATATCTCTTTGTATTTTCGGGAAAATTTATAGTCAAATTATCCACATTCTTTCACCATTATGAAATCTTTTTTCCTCATAACAATACCATAAAAAATATGTTCAATCAATACTTTCTTTTCAAATAATTTTAAAAACCTAAAAAAATCACCTATTATATTAAAAATCAGCAAGAAAAAATTATGTGCGGAGTTTATAATATAATTGAAGCTGATACAGAAAGAGGTGATAACTTGCCTGAAATCATACATAAGGTATTGAAAGAAAAAGAGGGCAGCTATTATACGATCGGTTTTACCGTCCCGAAAAATGTTGTCAAAATAACGGTAACGTACGATTATCACAGGGGAACAAAGGGATTTTTGAGCGATCTTCACCCCACCAACACCATTGATATCGGTCTTGAGGATGCTGACGGCCGTTTCCTCGGCTGGTCGGGAAGCGCACATCAAAGTATTTATGTCGGTGAATTCGGTTCAACTCACGGCTATCTTTCGGAGTCGATAATGCCCGGCGAATGGAAAATCATAGTCGGAGCATACCATGTTGCCGGTGAAAGCGTCGATGTTAAATACAGCATTGAGTTTGAGTACAGGAAAGAGCTTCTTCTGCTCGGAGATCTGCACATTCATTCCGACGCTTCCGACGGTCGGTTTGATATCCATACCCTTGGCAAAATGGCTCAAAAAGCCAAGCTTGACTTCATAGGAATTGCTAATCACAATAATTTTGCCGAAAACTTTAATTTGCCCAACATCGACGGTTTAACCTTTATCAAGGCGGTCGAATGGACGCATTACAACGGTCATATAAACTTTTTCGGCGTTGCGGCACCGTTTGAAAATTCTTTTATTTCAAACAGCTTTGAGGAAACGGAAAAGTTGATTGCCGACGCAAAAAAGCTCGGAGCTTTAATTTCCGTCAATCATCCGAAATGCAGATTTTGTCCGTACAAATGGGATAATTACGACTGTTTTGATATGATGGAAATCTGGAACGGTCCTATGCGGCCGTCAAACCTTGACGCTATTGTTCTGTGGACAGATTTGCTGAAACAGGGTAAGCATATTCCGATCGTCGGCGGCAGTGATTATCACCGTCCGCACTCGCTTGCACGTCTCGGAAATCCCGTGACAGCCGTTTACGCACAGTCAAGAAAAGCCGAAGATATTCTCACATCGCTGAGGAACGGTCGCTCTTTCGTAACAAGCTCGGTTGACGGAGTGAGACTGAATCTGGAATACGGAGAAGCGGTAATGGGCGGCGAAACCGTTTTCAAGCCCTGCGAAAAGCTCAAAATAACCGCAGAAAACATGAAAATGACTTCACTGATTCTTGTAACCGACAAATACGAAAAGAAGCTTTGCGCTCCGTCAAGCGGAAAAATAACACTGACGGAAGAGATTGACAGCGATGTCAGATTTGCTTACATCAAAACTGTCAGGGGCATAGGCAAAATTTCCGCTGTCTGCGCTGTGACAAATCCGATATACTTTAATAACAAGGAGGAATTAAATTGAGTACACCTGATACAACAATCAAAAAAAGAACCTCGCCGTTTCGTTACGGAATAGGTATGTTCGGTACCTCTATACCGATCAATATGTTCAAATCCTTTGCCGCCATATTCTATGTCGATATGCTCGGACTGGATATGAAAAAATACTCGCTTGTTCTTCTCATCTACACCTTCGTTGACGCAATAGATAATCCGGTTTACGGCTTTCTTTCGGACAGAACCCGTACAAAATGGGGCAGACGCAGACCTTGGCTTATCATAGGCACTCCCCTGCTAATTCTGTCGTTTATCCTTTTCTTCAATGTTCCGTCATTCATCAGCAGTGAAAAAGGCTCGCTCTTTATCTATATGCTGTTGATGTATATTCTGACCGGAACTCTCGACTCGCTTATCAATGCGAACTACGGTGCGCTCTTCCCTGAGTTGTTCCCGAACGATACCGAACGGGCTAAAACAAATGCAATCCGTCAGGTCTTTCAGCTTCTCGCCATGGTTATCAGTATAGCTCTTACCCCGGTGATAACAAAGGCTCTCGGCTATCAGCTTACCGCCGTTATTTACGGCTTGATCGCCCTTGTTGTAATTCTGTATTGCACACTCGGCTGTCGGGAAAATCTTGAATATGAGGAAACCGAGAAGCCAAAGCTTATCGCAAGTATCATTGCACTCGTTACAAATCCGAAATTCTGGATATTCGGACTTGCCGGAGCATTTTACTCGGCGGCCTTTGCTCTTATTTCACAGGCCATACCTTTCTATGTAAAATACACGCTCAAACTTGACAGCAGTATGACTACCGTTATGCTCGGAGTTGTACTTTTCGTTGCGGTAATCGGTATAATCGTCTGGTCGGTAGTCATCAAAAAGGTTGAGGTTATCAAAATATGGAGACTCGGCTTTATGATTATGGCAATCGGTTTCGTTCCGCTGTATTTTGCGAACAATCTTGTAACGGCGATCGTCATTGAATGTGTAATGGGCTTCGGAATCGCAAGCTGTCTTATCACAATGGACTGCATCGGAGCTAAGATTGTTGACGACGACTATGCTCGCCACGGAATAAGGCGTGAGGGTATAATAAACAGCCTTGTGGGAGTTATGAACAGGCTTAACGGTCTTTTCACCTCGCTTGCATTCTATGTTACATCTGAAGTTTTCGGCTTTGTAAGCGGTGACGAGCCGGGCGATAATCCCGGTACGGCGGCAAAAATGCTTCTTTGCGTTTTCCCGTTCATCGCAATGGTTTGTGCAAGCATCTTTTCATTCTTCCTCAAGTTTAAAAAGGACGGCAATAATAATGAGCAGATATCTGATAATTAACGCAGATGATTTCGGATACAATCCTCAGCAGACAAGAGCCATTGACGAGCTTTTTTCCGAGGGACTGATATCCTCGACCTCGCTTATGTCCGTTGCCACCGACGCAAAAGCCGCCGCAGAAATTGCAAACAAGAAAAACTTTCCTGTCGGTATTCATCTCACATTAAATTCCGACAGCGAAACAGGCCGCTGGCAAAGTCTGAGCGGTGCAAAATCGCTCTCGGACAGCAGAGGCTTGTATTCCGATCAGCTCGGGCTTGCGTTGCATCTCAGGCGAAAGGACGTTGCCGCTGAGCTTGAAGCACAGTATAAATTTGCCGAAAATGCAGGCTGCGTAATCGACCATGCCGACAATCACAGCGCAACAATGTACGGAATAAACGGCAGGCGGTTTTATATTGACGCATACGATTTTTGCCAAAGACATTCCCTGCCCTACAGATACCCTAAGTCTGCCGATTTTATTGAACGACAGCTCGGTAGGAAAGTTCCGTCTCCGATTATGATGCTGCATCGGAAAATGGTAAATGAGGGTTTAAAGCGAAATATTGTGTTGCTTGACGACTTGGTTTTCAACCCGTGGAATATGCAGAGAATAGGCAACAAAGACGTTTTGCTGAAATATTATCTCGATGCGGTTGAAAATTGCCGTGAGGGTGTTACCGAAATTTTTCTGCACCCCTCCTACCCTCTTGACAATACCGAAGCTCAGGGAGAATGGACAAAGCGTATATTTGAATTTGAGATTTTGAAAAGCGGCGCTTTGCTTGAAAAGGCAAAAAAAGAAAACGTCAAAGTAATTTCATGGTCACAAATAAAAGAATACGCTTCAAACCGTTCGGCTGACTGAACAAAAATTATAAGTAATACAAAAACTGCAGGCTATCCGAAAAGGACAGCTTGCAGTTTTACTGTAAGTTGTGAGAAAAAGCAGACAACCTTTCGGTCATCTGCTTTCGGTTTTTGTAAAAAGATCAATATGCAAACATGAAATAGATTGTTACACCAAGCGTAAGTACAAAGAATACGATTGCGGAAATCTTTGTAAACTTAACAAGCTTCTGCTCCATCGTCCTGCCCTTGCTCTTTCCGAAGAATGTGTCGGCACCGCCGGAAATAGCTCCCGAAAGACCTGCCGAACGGCTCTCCTGAAGAAGAACAACAATTATAAGAAAAATAGCAAGGATTATAAGAACAGCTCCTAAAACGTACTGTAAAGCACTCATAATCAAACCTCCATAAGTATTTTTACCGATTTATTTTAGCATACCCTTTCAGAAAATGCAATAGAAATTACCATAATTTTTTAATTTCGGCATACATTTCCCGTAATTATTCAAAAATATCGGGTTATCATAGAGTTAGGCGGTCAAAAAGACCGCCGGCGGAAAAGATAAAATTTGAAGCGTTTGCGATTTTTCCGCCGTTCGCCGTTCTCTTTTCAGAGGGAACGGCGGATTTTTTATATAAGCGAAAGCTGTTCGCCTGCGTCCTCGGCACTCAGGGTTGCGCCTGCCGCCGGGAGATTTTTTGTCTTGTATCTGTACGGCTTTGCAAACTCGCCCGGGCTGTAATCTCTGACGAGCTTCACAACATGACCTTTCTTTAGAGTCATAACCGCAACGCCCTGAGTGTCCTTTGTGGTTTTCGGAGCGATTGCGCCCGTATTGAACAGAAGCAGTCTGCCTGCCGTCGATTCAAGGACAAGATCGCAGTCCTCCTCGACCTTTCTCACGGCAACAAGAGGTGACTTATTGCTGTAAGCCTTGATGAGCTTCTTTCTGTTCGTCTTTGTCTGATAAGAAGCAAGATCGACCTTTGCCGCTTTGCCGTTTTCGAAGAAGAACATTACATAGCCCTTGTAATCCTTGGTCGGGAGCATATAAACGGTGTTTTCGCCGCTGTCCATTTCGAGCTTTGTGGCGACGAAATCTCCGAGCTGGCTCGCCTTGCCGAGGTCAAAATCAGCCGCCTTGGCTTTATAAACCTGACACTGATCCGTGAAGAACAGTATATCCGTATTGTTTGTCGCCTCGACCTCAAGCAGCATCGAGTCGCCCTCTTTGAGCTTCTGATCTCCGCTTGTCCTGAGAGCCTGCGGCGTAATCTTTTTGAAATAGCCCTCTTTCGAGAAGAAAAGATTTACGGGGAAATCGGGAATTTCCTCCTCGGTCTCCTCCTCGGCAACCTCTGAGGCGAAAACAATCTGAGTGCGTCTGTCCTGACCGTATTTCTTTGCGATATCGGTCAGCTCATTGACGATGATCTTCTTGATCTTCGACTTGTGAGCAAGAATATCCTCCATCTTTTCAATGTCGGCTCTGAGCTGTTCAATATCCTGAGTTCTCTTGAGAATGTACTCACGGTTGAGGTGTCTGAGCTTGATTTCCGCAACATAGTTCGCCTGAATTTCGTCGATGCCGAAGCCGATCATAAGGTTCGGTACAACCTCGCTCTCCTCCTCGGTTGAGCGGATAATCTTTATCGCCTTGTCGATATCAAGCAGTATTTTCTGCAAGCCCTCCAAAAGATGAAGCTTGTCCTTTGCCTTGCTGAGATCGAAGTAAACCCTGCGCTTGACGCACTCCGTCCTGAAAGCGATCCACTCGTTGAGTATCTCGGCAACGCCCATAACCTTCGGTGCGCCTGCGATCAGCACGTTGAAGTTGCAGGAGAAGGTGTCCTCAAGCGAGGTGACCTTATAAAGCTTCTGCATCAGCTTGTCTGGATCGGTTCCCTTTTTGATATCTATTGTGATTTTCAGTCCCGACTTATCCGTCTCGTCTCTGATATCATTGATTTCACGGAGTGAGCCTGACTTGAATTTTTCAATAACCTTGTCGATAATCGCTTCGGCTGTCGTAGTCGGCGGAATCTCCGTGATGTCGATGCACTTGCCGTCCTTGTCATAGCTGTACTTTGCCCTGACCTTAAAGCCGCCTCGTCCCGTCCTGTAAATTGAGTCGATGGTCTCTTTGTCATAGAGCAGAAGTCCGCCGCCTGCAAAGTCGGGAGCCTTCAGCGTTTCGGAAATGTCGGCTTCGGGATCCTTGATAAGAGCGATCGTGGTTTCGCAAAGCTCTCTGAGGTTAAAGGGACAAATCGAGCTTGCCATACCTACGGCGATACCCGTTGTCGGGTTGGCAAGTATGCTCGGAAAGCGCACGGGCAGAAGCGACGGCTCTTTCATAGTATTGTCGTAGTTATCGACAAAATCAACCGTGTCCTTGTCAATATCGGCAAAAAGCTCGGCGCAGATAGGTGCAAGCTTTGCCTCGGTATATCTCGGAGCCGCCCACTGCATATCCCTTGAATAAGCCTTACCGAAGTTACCCTTGGAGTCCACAAACGGGAGCAAAAGAGCCTCATAGCCTCTTGAAAGTCTTACCATTGTGTCATAGATTGCGGCGTCACCGTGGGGATTGAGCTTCATCGTCTGGCCGACGATATTTGCCGACTTAGTCCTTGCGCCGTTGAGAAGTCCCATTTTATACATTGTGTAAAGGAGCTTTCTGTGCGAGGGCTTGAAGCCGTCAATTTCGGGAATTGCACGGGAGAGAATAACGCTCATAGCATAGGGCATATAGTTCGTTTCGAGCGTCTCTGTGATATTCTGACGTAATACGTCGCCTGCGCCGAGAATATGGGTGTTGGGATCCATTTCCTCAACGGGCGTTTCGGTTTTCTTTTTCTTTGCCATAATATCACCCCTCTCAGCTTAAATCGAGCATATCAATGTAAAGATGTCCGTTGTCGGCGATATGCTCCTTTCGTCCGACAAGGTTGTCTCCTAAAAGCATATCGAAGATCTGAGCCGTTCTTTCGGCATCTTCGGGAAGTATCTCAACAAGACGGCGTGTCTTAGGATTCATTGTTGTCATCCACATCATATCCGCCTCGTTTTCACCGAGTCCCTTGGAACGCTGAATGGTGTATTTCTGATTTCCGATCTCCTCAAGAGCCTGTGTTTTTTCCTTTTCGGTATATGCGAACCAGACCTGATCCTTTGTGTTTATCTCATAAAGCGGAGTTTCCGCAATAAAGACCTTGCCCTCCTCGATGAGAGTCGGCATAAGTCGGTAGATCATCGTAAGTATAAGCGTTCTTATCTGGAAACCGTCAACGTCGGCATCGGTGCAGATTATAACCTTGCTGTACCTGAGCATATCAATGTTGAACTCGGCAAGACCTTTCATCGCCTTTGACTTGACCTCAACTCCGCATCCGAGCACCTTGATAAGAT
>JAXJRE010000273.1:0-5820 GCA_036310785.1 Acutalibacteraceae bacterium | reverse complement strand
TTTCTCTGCGTGTTCCCGAGGTAATCCGTGAATGCAGCGGAATAGTGGTTTTCGGAAAGAGAATAAAATCCCTGGTCTTTTCAACGGATGTTGCCATTATACGAAATGTTAATGCCGATGCGGTGATCGCCGTTTATCCTTTCACTCCCCAGCCGATCATCACTCAGGCTATCCTGTCCGCTTCGGACATTCCCGTTCTTGTCGGGGTGGGCGGCGGACTTACAAGCAGTACAAGAGTTCTCAATCTTTCAACAAATGCGGAGATGCAGGGCGCACTCGGCGTTGTTCTCAATGCGCCGATATCAAACGATATTGTCAAAAGCGTAAGCGAGAGCATTGACATTCCGACCGTTGTTACCGTGGTGCGTGACGACGAGGATATCAAAGCCCGTATAGAAGCGGGAGCGTCCATTCTTAACGTTTCCGCCGCCTCACGCACACCTGAAATTATCCGCAAAATCAGAAAGGATTTCAAGGATATACCGATCATTGCAACGGGCGGTCCTACAGACGAAACGATAAAGAAGACGATCGAAGCCGGTGCAAATGCAATAACCTGGACTCCGCCGTCAAACGGCGATATCTTCCGCAGTGTTATGGACGCCTACCGCAACGGTCAGCCTCACCCGTAACAACCGATTGAAAGGAGATTTTTTATGAATCTGAACGAAGCAATATCCGCCAGACATTCCGTCCGCAGCTTTACGGACAAAAAAATTGACGATCAGACAGCCGCAGAGCTTCAAGAGCTGATTAAGGAATGTAACCGTCTGAGCGGATTCAGCATACAGCTCTGCCTGAACGAGCCGCAGGCCTTCGACTCCCCGATGGCTCACTACGGCAAATTCCGAAACTGCAAAAATTATATAGCTATGATCGGACCGAAAAAAGATGAAGAAAAATGCGGCTACTACGGCGAAAAGTTAGTATTAAAGGCTCAACAGCTCGGACTTAATTCGTGCTGGGTTGCCATGAGCTACGGAAAGTCAAAGGTTCCGTGTACCGTGCCAAAGGGGCAGAAACTTCACGTTGTAATTGCGCTCGGCTACGGAGAAACGCAGGGCGTGCCGCACAAGTCAAAAAGCATGGAGGAGCTTTGCCGGTCAAACGGAGAAATGCCGACGTGGTTCCGTAACGGAATGACTGCGGCAATGCTTGCGCCGACTGCGGTTAATCAGCAAAAATTCCTGCTGACGCTTGACAACGATACGGTTCACGCAAAGGCTTTGAGAGGCTTTTATTCAAAGATCGACCTCGGAATAATAAAATATCATTTTGAAATAGGCGCAGGCGACGCGGATTTCAAATGGGCGTAATATTCACAGGGGCTGTCGCATAATGCGGCAGTCCCTTTTTTCTGATTGAAAAATAAAACATCTTATGGTATTATAAAGTCAGCAAGACCTTTTAATAATTTTTTCGGAGGTTTTACCATGACTGTTAAAAAATTATTTGCAATGCTTCTCTCATCCTCGGTTTTGTTCCTTTTGTTTGTACCGGGCTTTTCCGTCCTTGCGTCAGATACCGCTAAGCTTTATGTTTCTCCCGACGGAGATGACAGCGCCGCAGGCACGATTGACGCACCCCTTGCCACCCTTTCCGCCGCCAAAGAAAAGGCAAAGAGCATCGACGGCAAGGTCACGGTTTATTTCCGTGAGGGTACATATTCAATCAACGAAACGGTTCATTTTGACGAAACCGACAAGTCCGATGTTCTCTACCGTTCGTACAACGGCGAAAAGGTCGTGTTCACCTCGGGCAAGCCTTACACGGGTTTTGAGGAATGTGAGGTAAACGGAGTTCGGGCGTTCAGGAAAAATGTCGGAACGGACGCCGATTTCAACATTCTTTTCAACGAGGAGACAACGCTGACAAGACCGAGATATCCCGAAAGCGGTTATCTTCTTGTCAATGACACCCTTGACAGCGACTGCATAAAGATTGACGATCCGATCAATTATGTTCATTCAAGCTACTGCGGAATGATCGTCAATAAAGAAGATTTCAGAGATTTCAAAAACATTTCCGATATCACCGTCAAGCTCCTGCACTACTGGAAGGACGAAACTCTGCCCGTCTCAGCCTACGACAGCGAAACGGGACACGTTTCTTTCAAAAAATATACGAGTATGATGATTAACAAGAACGACCGTTTCTTCCTCGACAATGTTTTTGAGGCATTGAACACACCCGGCGAATGGTACCTTGACAGGAGCGAGGGCATTCTTTACGTCATTCCCGAAGCGGACGACTCGCCCGAAAGCTTCACCGTCTGGGGTTCCGAGACGGAAACGATGATCTCCGTTGACGGAGTTGACGGCATTTCCTTTGAGGGTATTCTGTTCAGGGCGAACGGCTTTTACTACACCGAGAAAAAGGAGTACAGTCAAGCGGCATATGACGCAACGCCCTGCGTTTCCTACGAAAGAGCGAAGAATTTCAGCGTCAAAAACTGTGAATTCAGGGACATTGCCGCCTGCGCAGTCTTCCTCGGCGAAGCGGCACAAGATGCAAAAGTTGATAGCTGTCTGTTTGACAATATCGGCGCACAGGCGGTTTATATCAGAGGAAAAAACATCAGCGTTGACGATCCCGAGGTGACGAAAAACATCACCGTAACAAACAACCTGATTTCAAAATTCGGCAGAGTGTTTTACAATGCGGTCGGCATACTTGTGATCCATGCAAACACCGTTGACGTTTCCCACAATGAAATTCACGACGGATATTACACGGCGATCTCCGTCGGCTGGGTTTGGGGATACACCTACTCCGTAACCTACAACAACCGAATTTGCGACAACCTCATCTACAATATCGGTCAGGGCTGGCTTTCCGATATGGGCGGAATTTACACCCTCGGCAATCAGCCGGGCACAGTCGTTTCGGGCAACGTTATCCACAATGTGACCGCAGATCCCAACGAGGGCGGCTACGGCGGCTGGGGAATTTACCTTGACGAAGGCTCGTCATATATCCTCGTTGAGAAAAACCTCGTTTATGCCTGCGGAAGCGACGCTTATCACCTACATTTCGGCTCGTACAACACCGTCCGCAACAACATTTTTGCCCTCAGCGGTGAATCACAGGTCAGAGTTGTGACCGCTCCCGACAGAGTTATCCCCGATGACGGCGGAAAGGAAACGGCGAATTTCAGCCGCAACATTCTCCTTTCCGACAACAGGGTTTGCGCCTTCTCATTTCTTCAAAGGAAAGAGGCCTACAGCGAAAGCGATAATATTTTCTGGGATCTTTCGGAGGGCAAGGACGTTTACGTCACTCTTAACTACAACACAAAGCGTGCAATGGGAATCAGGACAGCCGTCAGAAAAGGGTATATTACCGATCCGATCGTCGCCGATCCGATGTTTAAGAACGCCGCAGAGTTCGACTTTGAGCTAAGCCCCGACTCCCCTGCGATCAAGGCAGGCTTTGAGACTTGGGATTACGGCAACGCAGGCACGCCCAAGGGAACGGCCGTCGGTCTTTCTCTTGACGGAGGACAAACTCCGTACAACGCACACTCCGCCTGTGTTCCGATGACTCAGGCAAAGGAACGCTATCATTGTATTATGGAAATTTTCTGTACAATATGCGACTTATTCAATAAGATTTTTAAAAGATAAAAAATAAAAATCAACCGCTCTCCCTTTCAGATGATCGGGAGAGCGGCAGTTTTTTATCCTGCTTAATTGTTTTCAATAATTATAGAATTGTCGCAGAGATTCCATAGTGTATTTATATTTCCGACTGAGCTTTGCAGAGCAAGCAGTGCATCGGATGAATTTGTTTTTCCGTCGGAATTGATATCGTACTCCCAACTTAATGCTTCAATCTCGCCGACAGTAAATTTAAGAATTTTCAGCGCATCATTTGAGCTGTATCTGTATGCAACATAATCGCCGTACCGACTAATTGCATCAATCTTTTCAACATATTTACAGTCTGACACCTTTTCGATCTCGGTCTCGGTAAGCGAAGCAATAATCAAGGTGTTTGTTAAAAAGGTTACTCTGTCCTCAGTCAAACCAAAATAATGTAAAAGGCTTGCACGGTACAACCGATATACCTTTTCCGATTCTTCGCTCTTGAGTTTTTCAATAAGAGTATTTATCGCTTCTTCGTCCATATTGTCTGATACAAGACTTTCATACCTCGTATCAACAACCCAGTTTTCAAAAGGATCCTCGACGCTTACGGCAACCGAGTAAACCTCTTGATTTTTCTTGAGTTCATCAATGAGCCTATTTGAATACTTTGTTGTGTCTGCCGCTATGAACTGCGGACATAAAGCGATTGCGATTAAAATAAAAGACAAAACAACCGATATAAATTTTATGCTTATTCTTTTCATTGCGGATTCCTCTTTTTCTTATTTATATTTTTTCCCTTTTTAAACCATCGGAAACACATCCATTCTCTGTTTAACAGATATTTGTTATCTTACTTATACAATACTCGAAATGTTTTGTCAATCGTTTTTTACCAAAAAAGATAAGAATTTATACTATTACACGTAATTATCTAAAAAATATTCTTTATAGGAATACCTATATCCGTTATTGTCCCGAAACACGAATATAATAACAACCGCTCTCCCAATCATCTGAAAGGGAGAGCGGTTTTGATTTTTAGTTTTTACAGCAGATCAATTATAAGCTTGACTATTCTACGAACAAAGTTCAGAAGTTTTTCAATCAAGCTTGGCTCGGTTGCTTCATCAGGCTCTGCTTCGCTCGGATTTTCCGTGATCTCGCCCTGCTGATCTATCAGAACGTTAATACAATAATAGCTTATCCCTGCAATCTTTGTCAATAGTTTTGCCTGCAAACCGTGTCAGAACAGGCTTGCAGGCTGAACGTCCGATATTGTATTGTGATAAAAAGCTTTGCACCTGACAGCTATTCCGTCACGGTTTCACCCGTCCAATCATTTATTCCGCCGAACTCAACAATATTCGTATAGCCCTGTGCCGCAAGCTTTTCCGCCGCCTGTTTGCTTCGGTTTCCGCTTCGGCAGTAAATCAAAATCAACTGTTCCTTATCGGGCAACTCGGGAACTTCCTCTGTGCCAATGGTTTCGTTGGGAATGTTAATCGCCCCGGGAATATGCTTGCTTTTAAACTCCTCGGGAGTGCGGACATCTAAGATGATATAGTCCTTTTCTTCTTTCATAATGTTTATCGCCTCATCCGTTGAGACCTGCCTGTAACTCGCCTTTTCCGACTGTGCCGCACACCCCGAAAGAACAAGAACGAACAGCAACAGAGCAATAATTTTTTTCATTGGGAAGACCTCCTTTTGACGTATATTTCAACCTTGCTGTCGATTATTTCTGATGATCGTACCAATAGTCCTCGGCATCGTAATAGTCATAGAAATCGTCGTAATATTCATCGTAAAAATCCTCGGGATCATAAAAATCCTTTGCGTGGTACGGATCGGTTGTTGTTTTCTTCGTTCTTTTTGTTGTGGTTCTTTTGGTTGTGGTTCTCTTTGTTGTGGTTTTCTTTAGGTTGCTGTGTAGTCATCGGGGCTGTCCCTCGTACACTCTTTATAGGTCGAGTTAATTATTACAACAAAATCTGTGCTGTCAACAAACATTTCTGTTTCAAAGACCTTTTTTGCGGACTTTGAAACCCTTTATCCGTGATTGACGTGATCCTAAATTGCCAAAGTGAAGTTCGGATTTTTGAGAAAAAAACGAGAAATACCACGGGTTCACCTTGACAAAAGGTAGGGTGTTATATATAGATATTTCAAGATTTTCAGAGCCTGAGGGAGCCGCCACCAACGAAGTTGGCACGACCTTGACGGGTTG
>JAXJRE010000272.1:0-2238 GCA_036310785.1 Acutalibacteraceae bacterium | reverse complement strand
GTTAGAATGTAAAAAACATGCTAAAATTAAATTTCATTAAACCTGATCCACCTCATCACCGCCTACGGCGGAGCGTCCCCTCAAGGGGAAGCCTTGTATAGTTTCATCAGAGTTTAAAATTTTATCGTCTAAAGTCTAATGTCTATAATCTAACGTCTAAAAAACATTCTTATCCTCACCCGTGTCGGGATCCTTCAATTTCTTTCTGTTCTCTTTTTTTGCAAGTCCCTGAGCGATTTTCGGAAAATCGTTTTCGGTTGCCGATGTCGGCTGCAGCTCATAGGTTCCGTATTTATGCAGGATTTCGGCGCAGTTTTCCGGCTCGCTCAGAACAGCTTCATCAATCTGTAAATAAACCTTACCCTTTTCATCATTCATAAATAATCGTCCTTTTTTCATTATTTATAATATTTTTACCGATAAATCCGACAAAAATCCTTGACTGTAATAGCAAATTATAGTATAATTGAATATCATATTTATGGCGGACGTGATAACTGTTTCACGTCCGCGATAGTTTATTGACGGAGGTAAGGCAAATGGATTCGCTCATCCCCTTTTTTGATCCGATCCGCGGAGTAAGTATGACCGCCCTTGTAGTAAAAATACTTCTTTCTGTTTTCTTCGGCGGTTTGATCGGACTTGAAAGAGGTCATAAACACAGAGCTGCAGGCAGCCGTACATATATGATCGTATGCCTCGGTGCAGCTTTAACAATGATACTCAGCCAATACGAAAACGAGCTGCTCGCAACCGTGTGGAAAGATATTTCCGAAGCGGTCGGCATCAAGACAGATGTTTCCCGTTTCGGAGCGCAGGTCATCAACGGTATCGGCTTTCTCGGCGCAGGTACTATCATTCTGACAGGACGTCAGGAGATCAAAGGTCTGACCACAGCCGCAGGACTCTGGGCTTCCGCCTGCATGGGACTTGCAATCGGTTCGGGCTTCTATGAATGTGCCGTTCTCGGATTTATCCTCATTCTTGTTACTACCGTTCTTCTTGACAGAGTCAGCTCATGGATCGTTTCAACGGCAAGAAATATGGATCTTTACATCGAGTTTGAAAAAATGGAGGATCTCGGCCAGATAATTTCGGTTTTCAAAGATATGAATATTCAGATCTTTGACGTCGATATTCAGCGTGAAAAGCATCCGAACGGAAGCGTCGCAATCGGAGCGGTTATTTCCTCACGTCTGCCGAGAAAAGAAACTCATTCAAATGTTATGTCGGTAATTTCAAAATTTGATTTCGTCACAATCGTTGACGAGATATAACGAGGAGGTCTGTATATGCTTGAATTTTTAAATCCGTTGAGGGATATAACAACTGTTTCCGTCCTCGTAAGATTGTTTTTTGCGGTGATCTGCGGCGGAGCTATCGGTATTGAGCGTGAGCACAAGCGTCGTACCGCCGGCTTCAGAACACATATCCTTATCTGTCTCGGCGCGGCAATGACAACAATGATAAGTCAGTTTCTTTTATATAATATGCACCTCTACACGGATATCGGACGTCTCGGTGCTCAGGTTATCGCCGGAATCGGTTTCATCGGCGCAGGTACGATAATTGTAACAAAACGCCGTCAGGTAAAAGGTCTTACAACCGCCGCAGGACTTTGGACCTGTGCCATAATCGGTCTTGCGATCGGCGCAGGTTACTTTGAAGCGGGCCTGCTTTCAACAATCATCATTCTGCTTGCGGAGATTTTCTTCTCCAGATTTGAATACTGGGTGCTTGAGAATGCAAAGAATATTAACATTTATGTTGAATACACGGGAAACGAGAATCTGGATTCGGTAATCCGCCTTTTGAAGTCATACCGTGTTGTCATCATCGACCTTGAAATAACCAAATCAGGCGTTAATTCCTGCGCTATTTTCCAGCTTCAGCTTCCAAAGAAAGTATCACACGATAAGATTATGACCTCAATTTCCGCTTCCGAGGGTATAATTTCCGTCGAAGAGCTTTAATATTTTTTAAAAAGTCCGGCTCAGTCCGGGCTTTTTTATTGAATGTATTTGAAATTTATACTTCTAAGAATACATCTAATTTCTTTAAATTTGATATATTTTTAAACTTTTTTGCAAATTTGTCAGCCTTCCCCTTGAGGGGAAGGTGCCGAGGAACGAGGCGGATGAGGTGTTAGAATGTAAAAAAAGCTGAAATTGAATTTCATCAAACCTACTACACCTCATCACCGCCTACGGCGGAGCTTCCCCTCAAGGGGAAGCCTTG
>JAXJRE010000271.1:0-12667 GCA_036310785.1 Acutalibacteraceae bacterium | reverse complement strand
CTGGTGGAACTCCCTGAGTCTGCCTGCCTGCGGCTTTTCATAGCGGTAGCAGGAGGTGACGTAGCTGACCTTCTGGGGCATCGGCTCGTTCTGAAGTCCGTGCTCAAGGAAAGCTCTCGCCGCACCTGCCGTGCCTTCCGGTCTGAGGGTTATCGAGCGGCCGCCCTTGTCGTCAAAGGTGTACATTTCTTTCTGAACAACGTCGGTTGTGTCACCGACCGAACGTGTAAAAAGCTCCGTATGCTCAAACACGGGTGTGCGGATCTCTTTAAATCCGAAATCCTTTGCAATGCCGAGCATCGTGCTTTCGATAAACTGGTTTTTGTGGCTCTGTGAGGGAAGCACATCCTGAGTTCCCTTGATAGCCTTTGTTATAAGCGCCATAGAAAAACTCCTTACTGAGTTATATATTATTTGGAAATTTCTTTCCGATAATCCGTCATTAAAATGTGGAAAGCCATATATTCGGGCAGGAGAGCCTGCACCGTAATTATAGTGACCGCAAATCCCTTTGCAACGCCCGAATAGAGGAAATACACCAGTGTGAAAACTACCGATATAATTCCTAAGGCAAGAGAAATCCACGCAAGGATAAGCGGTTTTTTCAGTATTCCTGCCGCCCTGAGCAAAAGAATCACATCAACAAGAACGAGAGCGGCAATGGTATAAATGTAATAAGCGTTTGAAAGTCCGCCGTAGTTTACGCTGACCTTAGCAAACACGACAACGGCAAGCCAGTTGCCGATAAAGGGCAGAGAAACGACTGCGCCGAGAATTTCCGAAGCCCTTTGGGAAAGTCCCTGATAGTTTCCGAAGATGAACGGAACGCAGATCAGAAAGACAATCACGGCGATGATCATTGCGATCTCCGAATAGTAAGCGCAGGTGAAGAAAAGGCTGAAAAAAGTAAGAATAACGAATAATGCGCCGACTCCGAAAAATCCGGCTGTGAGAGCAAGCTCCGCACCGTCACGTTTTTTCTTATGCTTTATCGGCTTTCCGCAGTGCGGACACTTGAAAAAGTTGGGATTTATTTCTTTCTTGCAGTTTTTACAGCGCATTTGCAGCCTCCCACGCCTGAATGTATAATTCTGTACGCAACAATTCCGTCCGCTTATGCAGACGAAACTGTAAAATTATCTGATCAGAATTTCGGGTTTACGATGTCTCTCCAATCAAGGTCGCCACGGTCGAGAGAATGGATAAGAGCCTCTGCGGTTGCAATATTGGTTGCGGCAGGAACATTGTGAACGTCGCAAAGTCTGAGTAGGTTTGAAACGTTCGGCTCATGCTCCTTGGGATCGAGAGGATCGCTGAAAATAAGGAGCATATCTATCTCGTTGCAGGCAATGAGAGCGCCGATCTGCTGATCTCCGCCCTGAGAGCCACGGAGAAAAGTCGTGATATCCAGACCGGTCGCATCGGCAACGAGCTTGCCCGTTGTGCCTGTTGCAAACAGTCTGTGACGGCTGAGGATTCCGCAATATGCAATGCAGAACTGAGTCATGAGCTCTTTCTTTGCGTCATGGGCAATAATAGCAATATTCATATAGTACCTCCGTTTTTAATATTGATCCTTTACGGGATCGGTACGATAAAAATTATTTATTATTCGTTGTTATTTTCCGTTTCCTCTGTCTTGGTGTTTTCGGTTTCTTCCGCTTCGGCTGTTTCGTCAGTGGTTTCTTCGTCCTCGTCCTTTTCAACGGGAGTGAGAGTGACGATCTTCTCGCCCTCGGAAACTCTCATTACACGCACACCCTTTGACGGACGGGCAAACTTGCTTATTCCGTCGGCAGGGATACGGATGATGATTCCGTCGGAAGAAATGAGAATAATATCATTCTCGTCGCTGACCGAGGTAACTGCGGCAACGTCGCCGTTTTTCTCGGTATGATAGTTGATAAGACCTTTACCGCCTCTGGACTGAACACGGTAGTTGTCAAAGTCGCTTATTCTGCCGAAGCCCGTTTCGCTGACGGTGAGGATAGCCTTGCCCTCCTCGACCGTTGCAACGCCGATAACCTCGTCGCCCTCGGCAAGCTCAATCGCCTTAACGCCTCGTGCGGTTCTGCCGATCGGTCTTGCGTCGTTCTCATTGAAGCGGATCGACATACCTTTCTTTGTCGCAACGATGATATCGTCATTGCCCTTTGTCATCTTTACCCATGCAAGCTCGTCACCCTCGTCAAGAGTGATGGCAATAACGCCCGTGCGGCGGATAGAAGCATATTCATCAACCGAGGAACGCTTGATAATACCGTTGCGTGTGAACATACAAAGATATTTATACTCGTCGCCCCTGCCGCAGTTCATCGAGGAGATAGTCTCTCCGCTTTCAAGCGGCAGAAGATTGACAATGTTCATACCCTTGCTGGTGCGTGATCCCTCGGGAATTTCGTAGCCTTTAAGGCTGAATGTTCTGCCCTTTGAGGTGAAGAAAGCAATGTGGTCGTGAGTTGAGGCGGTGAACATCGTTTTGACGATATCGTCCTCACGTCTTGTAAGTCCCTTGATACCCTTGCCGCCTCTGCGCTGAGTCTGGTACTCCGACATGGGAATACGCTTGATGTAGCCGAAGTCGGTCAGAGTGAATACGCAGGTTTCCTCGGGAATGAGATCCTCAATATCAACCTCACCGGATACATTAACAATCTCGGTGCGGCGGTCGTCGCCGTATTTGTCGGAGATCTCCAAAGCCTCTGCCTTGACAAGAGCAAGCAGCTTGTGCTCGTCGCCGAGAAGCTCAAGGAACTCTGCAATCTTCGCTTTAAGCTCGGCAAGCTCGTCCTCGATCTTGATTCTTTCAAGACCTGTCAACTGACCGAGACGCATCTGAACGATCGCCTGAGCCTGAACATCGTCAAGACCGAAGCGTTCCATAAGGGCTTCTTTGCCTTCGTTGATGCTCTTGGAGCTTCGGAGAATATTGATAACCTCGTCGATAAAATCAAGAGCGGTGAGAAGTCCTTCAAGTATGTGCGCTCTGTCTTGAGCTTTCTTGAGGTCGTACTGAGTTCTTCTTGTAACGACCTCCTGCTGGAAATCAATGTAATGCTGAAGAATTTCCTTGAGCGTGAGGATTTTCGGCTCACCGTTGACAATGGCAAGCAGAATCACGCCGAAGGTTGTCTGGAGCTGAGTGTAGGAATAAAGCTGATTGAGAACGACCTGCGGATTTGCGTCACGCTTGAGGTCAATCGAGATGTGCATACCTGCCTTGGAGGAATAGTCGTTGATATCGGAGATACCATCGATCTTCTTGTCCTTGACAAGGTCTGCAATGCTTTCGATAAGTCTTGCTTTGTTTACGTTGTACGGAATTTCCGTAACCTTGATCTCAAAGCGGCCGTTCTTTTTCTCGACGATCTCGGCACGGGCACGGACAACGATTTTGCCTCGTCCCGTCGCATAAGCCGCTCGCATACCCGAACGTCCCATAATAATGCCGTAGGTCGGGAAGTCGGGGCCCTTGATATGCTCCATAAGCTCGTCCAGAGAAGCGTCGGGATTGTCGATCAGACAGCACATTCCGTCAATTACCTCACGCAGATTGTGCGGAGGAATGTTGGTTGCCATACCGACGGCGATACCCATTGAACCGTTCACGAGAATATTCGGAAAACGGGAGGGGAGGACTGTCGGCTCTTTAAGTCTGTCGTCGTAGTTGGTTGTGAAATCTATTGTGTCCTTGTCGATATCGGTCAGCATCTTGAGAGCCATTTTGCTCATTCTCGACTCGGTATATCGGTAAGCCGCCGGCGGATCGCCGTCGATCGAACCGAAGTTACCGTGACCGTCAACAAGGGTGTATCTCATCGAGAAATTCTGTGCAAGTCTTACCATTGCGTCGTAAACGGAAGCGTCGCCGTGAGGATGGTAACGTCCGAGAACGGAACCGACGGTGTCGGCGCACTTACGGTAAGCCTTGTCGGGAGTCAGGTTGTTTTCATACATTGTATAAAGGATACGGCGGTGAACGGGCTTGAGTCCGTCACGCACGTCGGGCAATGCACGGGAAACGATAACCGACATTGAGTAGTCGAGGAATGCTTTCCTGACCTCTTTATTGATATCTACATTATATATTGTGGTATTCTCCAGATTTTCCTTGAAGTTTTCGTCCGGATGATAACCGTCTTGCTTAGCCATTTCGTTTCCCTCCCTTATACATCAAGATTCTGAACGTACTTGGCGTTCTTTTCTATAAATTCACGGCGAGGCTCAACCTTGTCACCCATGAGGATTGAGAAGGTTTCGTCCGCCTCCATAGCGTCCTCAAGGGTTACACGGAGCATGATTCTCGTCTTGGGATCCATTGTTGTTTCCCAAAGCTGAATGGGATCCATTTCACCGAGACCTTTGTATCGCTGAATGTCACAGCTTCCGCCCATCTCTTCAATGAGCCTGTCACGTTCCTCGTCTGAGAAAGCATAGGAGTGCTTTTTGCCCTTGCTGACCTTGAAAAGGGGAGGCTGGGCAAGATAAACGTGTCCCGTTTCAAGCAGGGGACGCATATATCTGAAGAAGAATGTAAGCAGAAGCGTTCTGATATGAGCGCCGTCGACGTCGGCATCGGCCATGATAACGACCTTGTCATATCTGAGCTTGTTTATGTCGAAATCCTCGCCTATTCCCGTGCCGAGAGCGGTCACGATAGGAATGAGCTTTTCGTTGGAGATAACCTTGTCCAGACGTGATTTTTCAACGTTGAGCATCTTTCCCCAAAGAGGAAGAATTGCCTGGAACTGTCTGTCACGTCCCTCTTTTGCAGAGCCGCCTGCGGAATCTCCCTCGACGATGTAAAGCTCGGTGCTGTCCGCACTCTTTTCGGTGCAGTCTGCGAGCTTGCCGGGAAGCGAGTTGCTTTCAAGCGCACCCTTGCGGCGTGCGAGGTCACGGGCCTTTCTTGCGGCTTCTCTTGCTCTTGAAGCGTCGAGAGCCTTGGAGAAAATCGCCTTTGCGACTGACGGATTTTCCTCGAAGTAGGTCATCAGCTTTTCGTAGACAAGTGAAGAAACAATACCTGTCATTTCCGTGTTGCCGAGCTTGCCCTTGGTCTGTCCCTCGAACTGAGCCTCGGTCAGCTTGACGCTGATAACTGCTGAAAGTCCCTCACGGACGTCCTCACCGGAAAGCTTCTTGTCGCCGTCCTTGAGTATTCCGTATTTCTTGCCGTAGTCGTTGAAAACACGGGTGAGAGCGGTTTTGAAGCCTGTTTCGTGAGTACCGCCGTCAATCGTGTGGACGTTATTCGCAAACGAGAGTATGATCTCGTTGTAGCTGTCGTTGTAAGCCATTGCAACCTCGGCGGACTTGTCGCCGATTGTTGTTGAAATGTGGATGGGCGGAGTGTGCAGAGGAGTCAGAGCACGGCTTTTGTTGATGTATTCTACGAAGCTGGAAAGACCGCCCTCGTAGCAATAGACCTTCTGAACAACATTTTCGGGATCTCTTGAATCCGTAAGAGTGATCGAAAGACCTGCGTTGAGGAATGCGGACTCACGAAGCCTTCTTTCAAGCACATCGAAGTCGTATTCGGTTGTTTCCGTGAAAATTTCGGGATCGGGCTTAAAGCGGATGAGAGTACCCGTAGCCTCGGTGTCGCCGATGATCTTCATATCGCACACAGCGTTGCCGCGTGAGAATTTCTGATAATGAATATGTCCGTCACGGGAGACCTCCGCCTCCATCCATTCGGAAAGGGCGTTCACGACCGAGGAGCCTACGCCGTGCAGACCGCCCGAAACCTTGTAGCCGCTGCCGCCGAATTTACCGCCTGCGTGCAGAACGGTCAGAACAACGGTCAGAGTCGGGATGCCCATTTTGTCGTGGATTGCAACGGGGATTCCTCGTCCGTTATCACGGACGGAAATGATGTTGTCGGGATGTATTTCAACCTCGATATGAGTACAGAAGCCGGCGAGTGCCTCGTCGATGGAGTTATCGACAATCTCGTAAACCAAGTGGTGAAGTCCTCTCGGACCTGTCGAGCCGATATACATACCGGGCCTTTTACGAACGGCCTCAAGACCTTCAAGAACCTGTATCTGGTCTGCACCGTATTCCTCGGTAACGACCGTGTTCATAGCTTCTTCAAGCAGTTCTTCACCGCTGACATCTGCTACGGCAATGATAGGTTCGTTCTTTTCTTCGTTTGCCACGGTTAATTACCTCCGTTCAGTGCGTTCATAAAGGCGGACGATTTCTTCTGCTTTTTGGGTTTGTAAAGGGGAGGATGCTCAAGCTTTGCTCTGACAGATTTCTTTCTGAGGAGCTTGTTTGTCTCGATAACGGAAAGCGTCATATCGTCCATATAATCGACGCAGTTTGCCAAAAGGGTTTCGTCATCGTAGAGCGAGCCGAGAATTGTGACTACGATAACGCTCTGAGTCTGGTTTGTGCCGTCATTGTATATCTCGTTGAGCATATTGAAAAGCTTTTTCATCTGTGTGGGGTTGTTCCTCTGCACGGTTTCACGCACCTTTGCGTTGCCGTAGTTAAGGAAGAAATCATCAGCAAGGAATTCGCCGTACTTTGTTACGTTTGCCCTGTATATCTCCTTTAGCTCGGGGAAGATAGTAACAAATCTGCTGCCGAGGGTGTTGAGATCATAGTAAGCCGCACCGCTCTTTGCCTCTGCTTTTGAAACAGGCTGGGGCAGCTTCTTTGAGCCTTTGTTCTTCGCTCCGAAAATCTCAATAATACCGTCGCTGAAATCGTTGACGAGGTATTTTATATCCCTGCTGTCCGCCGTTTCGGGATCGAAAAGCGTCGTTGTTATCTTCTTATAATCGTCGTCAACCGCCTGCGCCGCCTGTGACTGAGCGCAGAGCAGAGATATCTTTCCCTCAAGAAATTCTATCTTTGCAGAGCCTTTCTGACCTGTATAGGTAAGCACCGTACTGCCGTTCTTTACGGCAACGGGAACGGCGCCCTTTTCAGTGCCGTCGGGAACAACCACGCTGAAGCCGTGATCGCTCATCGTGCTTTCCACACCTTTCATTATCAAACCGAAAGCTTCGTTAAGTTCCATGTCTTTTTCTCCTTGGATTAAACATAATTATACTACTGTACATAATCAAATAGCATTATAACATATAAATAGCTTTTTGTCACTATTTTTTTGCAAATTTGTGAACGAAAATATCGGTATGAGCTTATTTTTCTTGACTTGATTTGACGATTATGATAACATTATCTAATGTGTATAGGTATGAATATATTTCTTAGGATGTGACTTTATGAAAAATGCGCTTATTCTTTTCGGCGGCGTGTCGAGTGAGCATGATGTCTCGGTCGTTTCCGCCCGTTCCGTTATCGAAAATACACCGAAAGATAAATATCATCTTATCCTTGTCGGCATCACCAAGGACGGTCGCTGGCTCAAATATGACGGCGATCCCTCAAGGCTTCCGGAGGACAAATGGCTTGAGGATACGGCTCTCCTTTCAAAGGCGATCGTTTCCCCCGACCGCAGTGACCACGGAATACTTGTTTTCGGCAAGGACGGCGTTGAAAAAATACATATCGACGTTGCTTTTCCCGTGCTTCACGGCAAGAACGGCGAGGACGGCACGATACAGGGATTTCTTCAGGTGGCGGGAATACCGTTCGTCGGCTGTGATATGCTTTCCTCCGCCTGTTGTATGGATAAGGTGTTGACCAACACTCTTGCCGATGCGGCAGGTATTCCGCAGGCAAGGTGGCTCGGTTTCAACAGATACGATTATGATAAAAACTCCGGGGACTATCTCAAAAAGGCTGAGGAATATCTCGGCTTTCCGATCTTCGTCAAGCCTGCCAACGCAGGCTCGTCCGTCGGCGTAAGCAAGGCTGTAGACAGAGCTTCGCTTACCGTTGCCATCGAAAAAGCCTTTGCCGAGGACAGCAAGCTCGTTCTTGAAGAGGGCATTGACGGTATGGAGGTTGAGTGCGCCGTGCTCGGCAATGAGGAGCCGATCGCCTCAATCTGCGGCGAGATCGTTCCCTGCAACAGCTTCTACGATTACGAGGCAAAATACATCAATCCGTCCTCCGAGCTTCACATTCCGGCAAGACTTCCGCAGGAGAAGATCGACGAGGTCAGGGCGGCGGCCTGCAACGCATACAAGGCTCTCGGCTGCAGCGGACTTGCAAGGGTTGATTTCTTTGTCAGACACAGCGACGGCAAGGTCATGCTCAACGAGCCTAACACGATACCGGGCTTCACCTCGATTTCAATGTATCCGAAAATGTTTGCCGCTTCGGGCATACCCTACGGCGAGCTTATCGACAGGCTCTTTACCCTTGCTCTGGAGAAATGGGAAAGATGAATTGCCTGATAACGATTTATGATATGCACCTGACCGACGGTGAAACGGAACGCTCCGAGATGATAACGAATGCAGTCATTGAGGGCAGTGCAGAACGCTACACCGTTGAATACAGGGAGCAGGCAGAGGAGATGAAGGACTGCCTGACACGAATTACCGTGACCGGCGGAAAATGCGTTGAAATCGTCCGGGAAGGCTCATACAGCACGGCGATGAAGCTTGAAGAGGGCAGACACAACCTCTGCTCCTACTCAACCCCCGTCGGAAATATTCTTATGGGGATATATGCCACAAAGGTCGTTTCGGACTTTCACGGCGGCAGACTTAACAAGCTTGAGTTTATGTATAAAATTGATGTTGAAAATCAAATGATAAGCCGAAACAGAATTAAAATTTTAACGGATTATAAAAACTGAACTCCTTTTAGAATAGTGTTCAATGCTTTTTTAAAACAGTTGAAAGGAATGGTTATAAATGTCATATATAGTCAACAAGGTTCAGGACGACCTTAAAAGAATAGTTGACGATGCCGCAAAGAAAGCGGTTGAAAACGGCGGCTTTGCCGCCTGTCCGTCAGCGAGCTTCAATGTTGAGATCCCTGCCGACAGGGCGAACGGAGACTTTTCAACCAATGCCGCAATGGCTTGGGCAAGGGAGCTGAGAAACGCTCCGAGAAAGATCGCCGACACTCTCACCGCAGAAATGGATCTCGGCGGCACATACTTCCAAAGAGTCGAGGTAGCAGGCCCCGGATTTATTAATTTCTACCTCAGCGACCGCTACTATGCCGATATCCTCAAGGATATCCGTGCCAAGGGCAAGGACTACGGCCGCTCCGACTACGGCAAGGGCAAGAGGATCAACGTTGAATTTGTTTCCGCTAACCCGACAGGCCCGATGCACATGGGCAACGCAAGAGGAGGCGCACTCGGCGACTGTCTTGCAGCCGTGCTGGACTGTGCAGGCTATGAGGTTAGCCGTGAGTTCTACATCAACGACGCAGGCAATCAGATTGACAAATTCGCTCTGTCGCTTGACATCAGATATCAGCAGATATACAAGGGCGAGGACGCTGTTGAATTGCCCGAGGACAGCTACCACGGCGAGGACATCAAGGTGCGTGCAAAGGAATTTGCCGATGTATACGGCGATAAATACCTCAATTCCGATGAGTCTGAACGCCGCAAGGCTCTGGTTGACTTTGCTCTGCCGAAGAATATTCAGGCGATGAAGGACAACCTTACAAAGTACAGAATTGAATATGACACATGGTTCCATGAGAGCGTTCTGCACAATGACGGCGAGCTTGCCGACACGATCGAGCTGATGAAGTCGAAGGGCTTGACCTATGAAAAGGACGGTGCGCTCTGGTACAAGAACATTGAGGTGCAGACCGAAAGACTGAAAAAGCAGGGACTTTCTCAGGAAAATATAGACAAGCTTGAGCTTAAAGACGATGTCCTTATCCGTGCAAACGGCAATCCGACATATTTTGCGGCGGATATCGCATATCACCGCAACAAGCTTGCCGTCAGAAATTTTGACACTGCCATCGACATCTGGGGCGCAGATCACCACGGTCACGTTGCGAGAATGCAGGGTGCGCTTGACGCAATCGGAGTCGGCGGAGACAGGCTGAATGTTATTCTCATGCAGCTTGTCAGGCTCACCCGTGACGGTGAGGTCGTCAGAATGTCCAAGAGAACGGGCAAGGCGATCACACTTGTCGATCTGCTTGAGGATATTCCGATTGACGCAGTCAGATTTTTGTTCAATATGAGAGAGCCCGGCTCACAGATGGAGTTTGACCTTGACCTTGCGGTTGAGCAGAGCGCAAAAAATCCTGTTTACTACTGCCAGTACGCTCACGCAAGAATCTGTTCCATCATCAAGAAGCTCAAGGCAGAGGGCATAGAGGCTCGTGACTGCACTGAGGAGGAGCTTGAAGCTCTCAAAGAGCCTGAGGAGCGTGAGCTTATCAGACATCTTGCAGGACTTACAAATGAGATTGTCAACTCCGCAAAGCTCTACGATCCTGCAAAGATTACACGCTATGTTGTTGACCTTGCAACTCTTTTCCATAAGTTCTACAATGCCTGCCGTGTTCAGTGCGACGACGCTTCGCTTATGCAGGCAAGACTTTATCTTTGCATCTGCGTTAAGGATACGATAAAGAATATTCTTGAAATGCTGAGCATCACCGTTCCCGAAAGTATGTAAACCCTGCCTCTCGGCGGTCAGGTGTAAGGCAAAGTGAAAGTGAGTAAAAAATGAAGCTGAAAGAAAGCATAAAAGAAAATAAAATAATATCCGAAATAGGCAAGGGATTTATCGCTAAGCTGTTTTCGTCGTGGCTGTTTATGGGATCGATACTCTTCCTGTTCAGCTCGGGCAATACGATTGACGCAAAGCTTTTTCAGTCAGTCAATATTCTTGTTGCCGCCGTGCTGTTTCTCGTGTTTTTTGCGGCGCAGACGGCAATTAGATATTTTTTCGACAGCGATAAAATTATTCCCGTGTTCGTCCTGATGTCGGTCAGCCTGTTTTCGATTGAGGCTTCGATGAAGGTTACGGACAAGTTCGTGATACTCGGCTTCGCCGCCGCAGTATTTCTTGCGGCGAGGTATGCGTATCTGTCGGGGCTTGAGATGAAAATAACGGCGAAATGTACGGGAATCGTAACCGCCTGCACCGCCCTGCTTATTACGGTTTTTGTCTCGGCAATAATGGCGCTCAGGGTGCTGACCTACACATCGCCGAACTTTGATTTCGGTATTTTCTGCAACGTTTTCTATAATCTCAAGGAGAGCTTTCAGCCTCTTTCAACCTGCGAAAGGGACAAGCTTTTGTCTCATTTTGCCGTTCATTTTTCACCGATTTTATATTTCCTTTTACCGATTTACTACATCTTCCCGTCAGAGCTTACGCTTAATATTTCTCAGGTAATTATTCTTTTCAGCGGCATTGTTCCGCTTTTGCTGATAATGAATAAATACAAGCTCGGCAATGCGGTGAAGATGTTCACGGCGATAGCGTTCTTTGCTTATCCTGCGATAAGCTACGGCTGTATCTACGATTTTCACGAAAACTGTTTTATTCTGCCCCTGCTTCTGTGGATGTTCTATTTCTACGAAAAGGGCAAAAGTATTCCGATGTTCGTCTTTGCCGTCCTTGTCCTGATGGTCAAGGAGGAGGCATTCGCCTATGTTTTCGTCTTTGCAGTTTACATCATTCTTGCCAAAAAGGACTACAAAAAAGGCTTGGCTCTGATCGTCCTTTCCGTTGTTTATTTCGGTTGTGCTGTATTTTATATTTCGAGATTCGGCGAGGGAATAATGTCGAACAGGTTTGCTAACCTCAAGCTACCCGAGGAAGGCTTGCTCGGAGTTATCAAGACGGTGTTCAAAACTCCTATGCTTGTTTTCAACGAGCTGTTCAGAAGCACGGCTTCCGAGTCGGCAAAGCTGATTTATTTTATCCAGCTTTTTGTTCCGCTGGCAATGCTTCCGTTTATGACGAAGAAGTATTCAAGGCTTATTCTCGTCTGCCCCGTGCTGATAAATATGCTTTCGGATTACTACTATCAGTGTGACCTCGGCAAGCAGTATTCATTTGGAATTACGGCATTCCTTTTCTATGCCGCCGTGATAAATCTTTCCGAAACACGGGAGAGAAAGGGCGGATTCCTTGCGTTTTCTTCCGCAATCGTCAGCCTTGTGATGATGCTTTCACTTATGTATCCGAGAATGACAAGCTATTCGCTGACATACAGCATCAATAAAGATGAATTTGAAATAATCAACTCTGTTCTTGATGAGATCCCGGAGGACGCAAGCGTGACGGCGTCAACATTCTTCGTTCCCAAACTTTCTCAGCGCAAAGTGATATATGAGCAATATTATCATAACGCCGTTGATACGGACTATCTTGTCCTCGACCTCAGAAGCTCCAATTCCGTCAAGATCGCCGAGATCGAACAGCCTTACATTGACGCAGGCTATGAGATGATCGTTAATTATGACGGACTGATAAGAGTGTATTGCAGGGGTTGAAACAGCCTTCCCCTTGAAGGGAAGGTGCCGAGGAACGAGGCGGATGAGGTGCAAAATTAGACAATAGACAGTAGACATTAGATTTTAGACCGTATTATCTTAAATTGTCTACATCCAAAGTCTACTATCTAATATCTAACGTCTTCGTTCAGCCTTCCCCTTGAGGGGAAGGTGGCACGGAGGAACGACGTGACGGATGAGGTGTTAAAAGCTGAAAACAAAGAAGAAATATAATGTCATCAGACTTACTCCACCTCATCACCGCCTGACGGCGGAGCTTCCCCTCAAGGGGAAGCCTTG
>JAXJRE010000270.1:0-11945 GCA_036310785.1 Acutalibacteraceae bacterium | reverse complement strand
CCGCTCGCCTCCCACACTCTCGGGTGCATAAGGATATCGGCGTCAACCTCATAGCTGTTCTTTCTCTCCTGGATAAAACGCTTTCTCCAGGTGTCCTTAACATTGTTTTTCAGCCTTGCGCCGAGAGGGCCGTAATCCCATGTGTTTGCAAGACCGCCGTAGATGTCGCTGCCTGCAAAAATGAAGCCTCTGTTCTTGCAAAGAGCAACGATCTTATCCATTGTTTTTTCAGTATTTGATAGCATAAAACCAATTCTCCCTCATTTTAAAATCCGTAGAAATTATAAATTATTTTAAAGGATAAGTCAATCAATAAAGTATATGAATAATTTAAACAATTAACTTGTAAATATTGGTTATATTGACATTTTCTTAACAAATTTTCAGAGATATCCGTTTTTATTCCTTAAAACCGCTTTTCCGATTGTAAATTTTACATCGGTGTGGTATAATAAATTAAAAGAAAAACAGCTTGGAGTTGATCGGAAATGGCAGAAAAAAATATTAAATTTCTTAACTTCGGATCTCTGAACACCGATATGGTCTACACGGTCGATCACACCGTCCGCCCCGGCGAAACCATAGTTTCATCAAAGCTCGAATACTTCTGCGGCGGTAAGGGACTCAACCAGTCTATCGCTCTTTCCCGTGCCGGCGCAAAGGTCTTTCAGGCAGGCTGTGTCGGCTCTGACGGCGACTGCCTGATTGAACAGCTTGAAAAAAACGGGATAGACGTTCATTTTGTCAGAAAATCCGATATGCCGAGCGGTCACGCCATAATTCAGGTTGACAAAAACGGCCAAAACAGCATACTGTGTTTCGGCGGAGCGAACAGGCAGATCACCGCAGAGCATATCGCCGACGTGCTGTCCGGTTTCAAAGCGGGCGACCGCCTGTTTTTGCAGAACGAGATAGGCAATGTTGATAAAATTATCTCCGCCGCATCTGAAAAGGGAATGGATATTGTTTTCAATCCCAGCCCGTTCGGTGAAGAAATACAAACCTTTCCACTTGAAAAAGTGTCGTGGTTTGTTGTCAATGAAACCGAGGCGCAGTATCTGACAGGCGAAACAGTTCCCGAGAAGATTTTAAACGCATTTTCCGCAAAATATCCGTCCGCAAGCATCCTGCTCACGCTCGGCGGTGACGGCGCATACTGCAAGGCGGACGGCAAAATCTATTTCCGGGATATTTTCAATGTTCCCGTCGTTGACACAACAGCCGCAGGCGACACATTCCTCGGATTTTTCTTTGCCACGCTTGACAGCCGAGGAGTTGAAGAAGCCTTGAAATACGCTTCCGCCGCCTCTGCCATTGCCGTTTCAAGGAACGGAGCGTCCTCGTCTATCCCCACAGTTGAAGAAACAGAAAATTTTATAAAGAATTATAACTGAGCTTAACGCAAAAATGAGTTTGTACGGTTGATTCCGCACAAACTCATTTCTTATTATTTCATTATTATTTCAGCCGCTTCGCTGTCCGTCAAATTCGGATCACGGATAATTGCCGACAGCAATGCCGCAGGCTTAGGAATTTCCGTCTCAAACAAGCCGTCCTCAACAAGTCCGTACAGGTAAACATCTGAGCCTGAATCGGCTATCTGCCTGATAATATCCCTGCAAAGTCCGAAATTTTTCTTCCAGCCCTCCGTAAGCTTTTCCCACTTGGGCGCAACCTCCGCTTTCTTCGCCTCGATCAGCTCACGGCTCGCTTCACCGACGGTATAAGGCTCGGTGTGGTACTCAAAGCAGGACCAGTCGAGAGTTGTCATACCCTTGATGATAAAACCGCTTTTTTCGTCCTCACCTCTGAGGTGCAGACACTTATCCGCAAAACCCTTTGTTTCATCAAAACCATCTGTGCAGAGCGGATCATATGCAAACGGAAAAGCTCCGCAGTCCTCCCAGATAATTCTTATTCGCGGATCGACCTTTGCAATCGTATCAAGATGATCCTTGATCGAGGTTGCGTGAAGTCCGAATAAAATTTCCGTTGACGGAGATTTTTCAAAAATCCTTGCGGCGGTTTTGTTGACAAGCTCGGTCACCGCCTCGGCAACGCTCACCCCGTTTATACAGTCCGAACCAAGCTCGGTAAAAGACTGAAAATATATCCCGTCCGGGCTTATCCTCTGATAGTCGCCGGCAAAGGTGTCTGCAATATCGTCACTCAGTTTTTGCAGGACTTCGGCGTCAATGGATTTAACATTCTCTCCGCATTTATCCACCCAGCCCCACGCAAAGCCCCAGATGACCTTTATTCCGAGTGAGTGGGCATAATCCAGAACATCTTCGCTGTTCAGCGGAACAATGTCGTTCCATATGATAACCGAGTTCATTCCGAGCCGTTTCATATTGTCAAGAAATCCGCGGTAGTCGTATATTACGTGTCCCCAAGACCAGATGCCGTACTGTTTAATTGAATTAACCGACATAAAATCAACCGTTCAGGAGCTTGAAATTCTTTTTGTTTGAGGAATAGAGCTTCTTGAAAACTTCAAAATTCTTGTCATATGCCGCCTTGAGCGAAGTGTTCGGCTTGAAGGTCTTTTTGACGGGAATATAGTTCTTTACACTTCCGAGATCCTTGATAACGCCCAGTCCTATTCCGATTATCGCCGCCGCACCTACTGCGCCGACGTCCTGCGGTCTGTCAACGACCTCGATCGTCCTGCCCGTAATATCGGAAAGTATCTGAGCCGTCACATCGGAGAGCGCACCGCCGCCGACAAAGCGGATCGGATTTGATGTTTTTATCTTCTTATCCTGAGCTTCGAGCATCCAGCGCTGATGGTAGCATACGCCCTCAATTACGGCACGGAGCATATCGGATTTGCCTGTGTTTATATTGATGTTGAAGAACATTCCTGCGGCGTTCGGATCCTCAAACGGACAGCGGTTGCCGTGAAGCCACGGGGTAAAAATAACGCCGTTCGCTCCTGCCGGAACCTTACCGATGACCTCAGACATATAGTCATAAAGGCTTGTATAGGCTTTCTCCGTGTGTTCGGTTATCTTCTTTGACTCTATGAAAATGCCGATCTCGTCAAGGCAAAGATGATCCCTAACCCATTCAAGGCACTTGCCCGCCGTCTCCATCTCGGCAAAATAGTTGAAGCTGTTCGGATCTGCGCCGACGATCGCCGCTATCATTGCCGATGTATCGACAAGCTGTTTTTCGACAACTGTACCTACCCAGCCGGAAGTACCCGAATAGATGTGAGTATCGCCGACGGCACAGCTTCCTGCACCGACGCCGATGAGAGAAGCGTCACCGCCGCCGCCGAAAACAGGCGTTCCTGCTTTGAGGCCGAGCTTCTCCGCCGCCTTTTCGGTTATTCCGCCGACCATATCGGTGGACTCGATTATATCGGGCAGATGCGACATATTGACCTTGAAGATATCGCTGACCGTCTTGCTCCAGCCCTCCTTGCCCTTTCGGGTATCGTAGAGCAGGGTGGCAAAAGCCGAATCCTTTGTCATTGTAAATTTATCGGTGCATCGGCTGATAAGGAAGTCCTTGACGTCAAGCCATTTGTAGGCCTTTTTATAATTTTCCGGCTCGTGATTTTCAACCCATTTATATTTGTAGACAGGATCCTTGACGCTGCACGAAACCGCTCCCGTTACCGCAAGGGATTTCAGAAGCGGAACGATATTTGCTCCTGCTATCTGGAGACCGTAAGCCATATATTCTTTCAGTTCTTCCTTGGCACGCTGATCCATATAGCTCATAGGTCTGCGGACGGGATCGCCGTTTTTGTCAACAAGGACAAGAGCCTGCATCTGAGAGCAGAACGAAATGCCTGCGATCTGTTCGGGCTTGATATCCGTCTTTGTGAAAATCTCCTTTGTCGTGGAACACATTGCGTCCCACCACTCCTCGGCGTCCTGCTCCGCTCCGCCGTTTTCGAGTATGTAAAGATTGTATGAACCGTACGAATTGACGACCGGCTTGATCTTTTCCCCTATCTCAAAAAGGCAGGTTTTAAGTCCCGTCGTTCCGACATCATAAGCAATAACGTAAGTATTCATAAGCAACAGCCCCCGTTCACTTAATTTATTAATAGTATTCTACCATAAAACAAGCAAAAAGTAAAAATATTTTCCGTTTTTTTACAAAATTTTTTATATGACATATTTAAAAAATCAATAAGATGTGTTAGAATATAATTGCGGTAAAATCCAAAAGGAGGAATTTTCCATGGGAAACAATTTCGCAATCAAAAATTACCTCGATGCCGATAAGGTGACAAAGGAGCTTGACGCTCTTATCAAAAAGCCGATTTACAGCATCAGACCCGAAGCTCTCAAAAAGTATGAGAGTGAATACTACGGCAAGAAGTGTCAGAAATCAAAGGAAATGATAGACACCGCAAGGCAGAGAATACCGGGCGGAGTTCAGCATAACCTTGCTTTCAACTATCCGTTCCCCCTCGTCTTTACCAAAGCGTCGGGCAACAAGCTCTACGATATAGACGGCAACGAATACTACGATTTTCTTCAGGCGGGCGGCCCGACAATAATCGGAAGCAACCCTCCCGAAGTGCGTGAAAAGGTCATTGAATTGCTCAACGACTGCGGCCCGTCAACAGGTCTTTTCCACGAGTACGAATACAAGCTTGCAAACAAGATTGCCGAGTGCGTTCCGTCCGTTGAGATGTTCCGTATGCTCGGTTCGGGAACGGAAGCATGTATGTGCGCCGTCCGTGTTGCAAGACTTGCAACAGGTCACAAAAATATACTTAAAATGGGCGGAGCTTATCACGGCTGGTCGGATCAGATGGCTTACGGTATGCGTGTTCCGGGCACAAAGAACCTCCAGTCAAGGGGCGTTCCGATGTTCGTATTCAAGCACACCGACGAGTTTTTCCCGAACGACCTCAACGACCTTGAAAGAAAGCTCAAGAAGAATGAGCTTACCGGCGGTACGGCAGGCGTGTTCATTGAGCCGGTAGGTCCCGAAAGCGGAACAAGACCGCTCAGCAAGGAATTTATCAAGGGTGCGGAGGCTCTCTGCCGCAAATACGGAGCATTGCTCATCTTCGACGAGGTTGTAACAGGCTTCAGAATAGGTCTTTCGGGTGCTCAGGGATATTTCGGAGTTGATCCCGATCTCACTATCTTCGGCAAGATCATTGCCGGCGGATATCCGGGAGCAGGCGGAATCGGCGGTCACAGAGATGTTATGGCATACCTCGGCGCAGGTCTCGATTCTTCGGGCAAGAAGGTCAAGAAAGCAATGTGCGGCGGAACGATGGCGGCAACTCCCCTTTCCTGCGTTGCAGGCTACTACACAATCTGCGAGATCGAAAGAACAAATGCCTGCGAAAAGGCAGGACTTATGGGCGACAGGCTCATCGAGGGCATACAGAAATCCATCAAGAAGCACAATCTTCCGTTCGTAGCCTTCAATCAGGGCTCGATCTGCCACCTCGACACGGTCGGCACGATGCACTTTGCGATCAACTGGTCGAAGCCGTGGGAGATTCCCGAAATTCTCAAGCAGACAAGCGCACGTCAGAAAGAGATGGAGCATATGGGTGCGGCATATATGGCTGAGGGTATGGTTACCCTTGCAGGAAGCCGACTTTACACCAGCGCCGCATACACCGAAGAGGACATTGACGACGCAATCTCCCGCTTTGACAGAGTTTTCGACAACTGCGGAAGAATAGGTTAATTACATAAGGGGGACGTTTCATTGTATACTTTGGAAGAAGGTAAAAAGGCTGTCATCGAGGCAGGTCACAGACTGCTTGAGACAGGTCTCATAGCAAGAACGTGGGGAAACGTGAGCGCAAGGATATCCGACACTCAGTTTGTCATCACTCCGAGCGGCAGAGCATACGACTCTCTCACTCCCGACGACATAGTCGTAGTCAACATTGCCGATTGCTCATACGAGGGCGACGTTAAGCCCTCAAGCGAAAAGGGCATCCATGCCGACGCTTACGCTTTGAGAAAAGACGTAAACTTCGTAATCCATACTCACCAGATAAACGCTTCAATACTCGGTGCGGCAGAGCTTGCGCTCGATCCCGTCCCGAAAGCGTACAGGGAGCTTCTCGGCGAGACTGTTCCGTGCGCAGGCTACGGAATGCCGTCCACGGATAAGCTCAGGAATGCGGTCAAGGCAGAGTATGCCTCTCACCCCGACTGCAAGGCTTTTCTTATGGCGCATCACGGTGCGGTTTGTCTCGGCAAGGATTTTGACGAAACCTTTGAGATCATTCAGGCTCTTGAAAAGGCCTGCGAGGTCAGGCTGCAAAAGGCTTTCCTCGTCTATGAGGGTACGCCCGAATACACAAAGAAGCTCATGCTTGACAGCTACATCAGGCACACGGGTGGTAAGGCTCTGCCCGAATATGTTCCCGATTTCGGCAGCAGCGTTAAAGACGGCGAATTCTTTATGCTCACCTTTAAAAGCGGAGCCTGCTTCAACGTCAGGATCAAGGGCTGTGAATATCAAGGCGAAAAGAAGCTGCCTGCGGTTGCAAAAATTCATGCCGCAATTTATCAGTTGTCCGATATCAATTACATCAGACATCTGACCGAAAGCGATATCATCACATACAGTCTCACCTCGGATCAGATTGACGCAAGACTGGACGACTTTGCCCAGATAGCAGGAGCAAGAATAGGCTCTCTGAAATGGGACGGTTCTGCGGCTTGCGCCAATGAGGCGGCAAGAAAGCTCAAGGATAAGAACGCCCTGCTCATTCACGGCGCAGGTGCGATAATCACAGGCAAAAGCCTCGGCGATCTCGATGCGGTCGAGCTTGTTATGAGCAAGGAGTGTAAGGCTCAGATAGGTGCGCTCTTCCTCGGAAACGGAAGTCCGCTCAGCCTCGTTGACCGCATAGCTCAGAGAATTGTCTATGTAACAAAATATTCCAAAAAAGCGTCGGAATAAAACCGAAAAAAAAAACACCACACCCACGATCATCATCAAACGATCGTGGGTGTGATTTTTCGGTGCAATCCGATTATCTTTCGTTTTCGATATCTGCGAGCATCTGCACTCTTTTTGCGTGGCGACCGCCCTCATAAACTCCCGAGAGCCAAGCGTCAACTATCATCAGAGCGAGATCAAGTCCGACTACCCTTGCGCCGAAAGCCAGCACATTGGTGTCGTTATGCTGTCTTGAGAGCAGTGCGGAATAAGGCTCACTGCAAACAACGGCTCGGATTCCCTTGACCTTGTTGGCGGCAAGAGAAATGCCGATGCCCGTGCCGCAGATCAGAATACCCTTGTCACATTCGCCCGACGCAACAGCCTCGGCAACCGCCTTGCCGTAAATCGGATAATCCGTGCGCTCGGTGCTGTTCGTACCGAAGTCAACCACCTCGATACCCTTTTCTTTAAGATGCTCAATGACCTTGCCTTTCAGCTCAAAGCCGACATGGTCACATCCTATTGCAATTTTCATATCTGAACCGCCTTTCGTTTAACCGCCGAAAAAGGCGGTTTGCTTTTTTAACGAACCGTGCGGACCGATTTTCACCGATCCGCACATAAAAATGTCTTTTGATCCTGACTCAAAAAGCAGTTTTTGGAAAATAGAAGGGGAAAATATATCAAGAAGCGAGTGGATCGACCGACATTTTTTCTTTACTGCTCCGAAGCTCGGTTTGCAGTATGCCTTAAAGCTTCGGAGCGGAGTAACCTCAGATCAATCGTGGATCAAATCACGGGTTACATTTAATAAAGTTCGGAGGAAAGAACCTTATCAATTATTTTGTAACGAGGTTGGAGTCAACCGGAATTGTCTCGGGAGTTGCGTTAGGATCGATTGTTTCTGCATTCTTAACAGCCTCGATCATACGGCGGAGTGAAGTTGCGCCGATTTCTGCCGAATCCTGAGCAACTGTTGCTGAAAGCTCGCCTGCCTGAACGCTCTGGAGAGCCTCTTCTGCACCGTCTGTACCTACAACGATAACGTCCTTGCCTGCATTCTTAACAGCCTGGAGTGCGCCGAGTGCCATTGTGTCGTTGCAGCAGTAGATAGCCTTGAGGTTCGGGTTGGACTGAAGCATACTTGCAGCCGTGTCAAGAGCCTTCTGTCTGTCCCAGTCAGCCGGCTGAGAAGCAACGAGCTTGATGTTTGAAACAGCCTTGAAAGCGTTTGTTGCGCCTGTCTTTCTTGCTTCACCGGAAGCGTTGCCTGCCTTACCTTCGATGATAGCAACTTCGCCGCCGTTTGCAAGGTTGTCGATGATGTACTGAGCGCCCTTTTCGCCGACCTTTACGTTATCCGTTGTTGCGAAAGCGATAACGCTGCCGCCTGCTGCTTTAAGAGTATCCATGTCAATCTTCTCGTCGATATTCATTACATAGATGCCCTTCTTGTTAGCCTCAACGATACCGTTGATGAGGTTTGTCGGTGAAAGCGGAGCAACACCGATAGCCTTGTAGCCCTTTGTGATGCAGTTCTCAAGGATCTTGAGCTGGCCTTCTGTATCTTCCTCTGTTGTTGCTGCGAAGATGTCAACTGTAACGCCCTGTTTCTTTGCTTCTTCCTCAATACCGGCCTTCATCTTTGCCCAGAAGTCGTTTGAAAGCGGCTTGAGAATTACGGCATAATCTGCCTGAGCCGTGTTCTTGTCAGCACCGTCTTTTGTGCCGCAGCCTGTGAGTACGATGGCGAAAAGTGTAACCACCGCGAGGATAATGCTTAAAATTCTTGCCTTTTTCATAGTGATAATCCTTTCTTTAAATAAAATTTTTTATATTACCGACGGAACGCCCGTCAGTTAATACCTTTGAGTTTTTCGTGAGCGAAAATTCCGCTTCCGTAAATTCCGCTCTGCTGATCGTGTTCGGAGAAAAGTATTTCAAGGTTTTTCTCCGGATACGGCTTGCGTACCTTTTCGTGAATTGCCTCAACAAGGATATCCTTGGGGAAGCCCTCCATAAATACCACGCCGCCTGCAATTATCGAATAGTCGGGATCGAGAATATTTATCTCGGTTGCGATCGGAATTGCCAGATCCCTTACAAACTTCTTGAGGATCGCCGAATTTCCGTGATACTTGAAAACATTCCTTATCGCATCACCGTCAAAATATTTCGATGCGAGAAATTCAAGTCTTTTGCCGGAGCATCTTGTTTCTGCACAGCCTATGTTTCCGCAGGTACATTCCTCATCAATCTCATAGAAAGGAATGTGTCCAAGCTCTCCCGCCGCTCCGTTCTTGCCGGCATAAAGCTCGCCGTTGATACAGATCGCATTTCCGAAGCCTGTTCCGACATAAAAGCCGAGCACGGTTTTATTATTGTCAATTTTCAGCTTCTTCATATCGTTCATCAGCAGAAAATTTACATCTCTGTCAAGGAAAACGGGTAATCCGAGTCTTTCCTGAAGCTTGTCGCTGAATCTGATATTGTTGAAGCCCTTTAAATTCGGGGTTGAGATAATCGTCTGTTTATCCTTGCTGACGATCGACGGGATTCCGACTGCGGCGGCTTTGACAGAATCACGGATACCGTATCTTTCCATATAAGCCTCAATCTCATTGTGAATGATCTCTACCACATCGCCCTCGTCGAAGATCCTGCTTGAATTCTTTTCAAAATGGCTGATATTGCCTTCGGCGTCAACAGCTCCGATTCTGAAATTAGTTCCGCCGATGTCAATTCCCAAAGTTAGATTTCCCATCCTGTCCACCTCCTTAGACGGTAAAGCTTTTTTACACTTCTACGCCTGTCAATGTTTTAAATTCTTCCGTCATGATGTCCCACGCTTTTGTGAGATCCGGATCCTTTGAGAAAAGTCCCGACGAGCCTACGATGAACACCTCTGTGCCTGCGTCGTACAGTCTCTTAAAGGTCTTCTGATTGCACGAGCCGTCAACTTCAATGAGGAAGTTGTAGCCGTACTTCTCTTTAAGCTCCTTTGCCTCGCTGATCTTTGCGAGCATCTCCTCGATAAACGGCTGACCTGCAAAACCGGGATCAACGGACATAATCGTCAGCTTGTCGATCCTGTTAATATAGTGCTTGATCGCCGAGAGAGGAGTTGACGGGCTGAGTACAACGCCCTTTTTACAGCCGAGAGCCTCAATCTTGTTCATTATTCTGAACGCATCGTTGACTATCGTTTCGGCGTGGGGGCAGATATAGCCTGCCCCTGCCTTTGCGAGAACTTCAATATAATCGTCCGGATCGGTCACCATAAGATGACAGTCGATCGGCTTTTTTGCTATTGTTGAGAACACCTTTACGAAATCCGGGGAAAGCGTGATGTTCTTGACAAAGTGACCGTCCATTATATCCACATGGTAGAGGTCACATCTGTCGTTGAGGATCTCCGTCTGGTTTTTGATGTCCAGAAGATCCATACACATAAGCGACGGATTAAACAACGGTTTCATAAAAATCACCTCTGAGTTAATTATTTCTTGCGTGCAACAAATCTGTCGAGAGCAACCGATCCGATGATGAGCAAGCCCATAACAACCTGCTGCCATACGCTCGGAACTGCGAGAATGTTAAGGCCGTAGTTGATAACGCCGATGATCAGACCGCCCATTACAACGCCGAAGATCTTACCTTTACCGCCGAAGAAGCTTGTTCCGCCGATGATCGAAGCTGCGATAGCATAGGTCTCAAAGCCTGTTGCCGCTGCCGGCTCAGCAGAACCGACACGTCCGATAAGAACGATACCTGCAATACCTGCACAGATGCCTGAGATGATGAATACTATCAGGGTGTGCATATTTACGTTAATTCCCGAATACCATGCCGACTCTTTGTTTCCGCCGAGTGCGTAGATGTTTCTGCCGACCTTGGTTTTCTTTGTCAGGAAAGAGAGGATAACCGCAACCAATATTGCAATTATCGCAACTATCGGGAGAAGATCGAATACCTTGTAGGAGATAAAGCTTGTGAATGATTTCGGGAAGCCGAAAACTGCGCTTGAATTTGAAATGATGAGGGTTATACCTCTGAATATTGACATTGTGCCGAGGGTGATGATGAACGGATGAAGTCCCGTTACGTTAATAAGAAGGCCGTTGATGAAGCCGAGGAAGCCGCCGAAGATAATGCCCACTAAAATTGCTAACAGCGGATTTATTCCGGCTACCATCATCTGAGCCGATACCATACCGGTCAGGGCTACTACCGAGCCGACCGAAAGGTCGATACCTGCGATAAGGATCGCAAAGAACTCGCCCATCGCAATGAGGATGTTTACAGAGCTCTGTGAAAGAATCTGGGTGATTGTATCTGTTGAGAAGAAGATGCCCGGTTTCATTACCGCAAGAAGAATAAGCAAGATAACTAGGATTCCGAATGTACCGTACTTCTGCCAGATCATATTAAAGGTAACTTTTTCTTTGGGTTTAACCTGCTTTATTTTTTCAGACATAGTGTTCACATTCCTTTCTAATCAGGCGATATCCGCCGTTGACGCTTTGATAATGTTTTCTTCTGTTGCTTCCTTGTGCGGGAAGGTCTTGACGATCTCGCCCTCTCTGAAGACGTGGATCGTGTCGCACACCGCAAGAAGCTCTGTCAGCTCGGATGAAACGACAAGCACTCCCTTGCCCTCGTCGGCAAGCTTTCGCATCAGAGCGTAGATTTCACTCTTACTTCCGATGTCGATACCCTTTGTCGGCTCGTCAAATATAATTATCTGTGAGTCGGCGGCCAGCCATTTGCCGAGGATAACCTTCTGCTGATTACCGCCCGAAAGCTCCGTGATTCCCTGATCTACGGAATAGCACTTGATGTTCAGGCTCTTTTTCTGAGCCTCGGAACAGGTTTTTTCGTACTTACTGCTTGTCAGTCCGCCTGCTCCGCCGAGTGTTGAAGATTTTATAAACGGCAGAATTGAAATGTTCTGCTTAATGTCAAAGTTGTGGAAAAATCCTGTTTCACGTCTGTTTTCCGTAACCATTGCAAGTCCGTGCTTGATTGCGGAATAGGGGCTCTTGATG
>JAXJRE010000269.1:0-5208 GCA_036310785.1 Acutalibacteraceae bacterium | reverse complement strand
TACAATAAGAGCAGGTGAAGAAAACGGACTGAGAATACTTGACCACGGCCTGCAAAATCTGAACAAAATTAGAGCAAAAGCATTCTTTGCCCTGTCATCTGCCGAGCCGTCGGCAAGGGAGGGCGAGTTCCCGATATTGGTTTTCAATCCGCATCCCTACGAGCTTGAAACCGAGGTGTCCTGCGAGTTTATGCTTGCCGATCAGAACCGCAAAGAGGACGTGCGTTCCTCTGTCCGTGTGACCGACAGCGAAGAAAAAGAAATACCCGTTCAGCTCATCAAAGAGGAAAGCAACCTCAACCTCGACTGGAGAAAAAGGGTTGTTTTCAATGCAAAATTAAAGCCGCTCGGAGTAACCCGTTTTTCGGTTTGGATTGATTATATTTCTCAGAACAACACAAACGGCTTTGTCGCCAAGGCTGAACCTGCAAGCGAGGATATTGTATTTGACTGCAACGGCAAGCACGTTGAGATCGACGCAAAAAGCGGTCTGATGAAATCATTCAGGATCAACGGCAGGGAATATATCAAGGGAGAAGCGTTCCGACCGATCCTTTGCCGTGATAACGAGGACCCCTGGGCAATGGGCGAGGCTCAGCTTGAAAAAATCGGTACTCACCCGATCTCCTTTAAGCTGATGAAAAATCCCGACGGCCCGTTCGAGGGGCTTGCACCGATCAGGATCATCGAGGACGGAAGCGTTTATCTGGGCGTTGAGTGCTTTATGAAATGCAGAAACACTCGGCTGAGATTGGAATATGATATTTACAAAAATTCACCGTATATCGACGTGAAGGTTGATGTTTTCCCGGGCGATATCAACCGCATTTTGAAGCTGGAAATACCTTGCGCCGACAGCGGAAAATTTATCGGACAAACCGCCTACGGAGCCGAGGAGCTTTATTCCGACGGCAGGGAGTGCGTCGCTCAGAGATATATCGCTCTGAAAAACGGAGAGGGCGAGTGTATCACCCTGTTTAACCGTGGAGTTTACGGCTCATCCTTCAGCGGCGGAGTGATGCGCCAGTCGCTTCTTAGAACAGCGTCGTACTGCGCTCACCCGATCGACGACAGAACTCTTGTTCCGACCGACAGATATGTCAAAAAAATCGACCTCTGCGAGCAGAATTTTGAGTTCAGGTTTTCAGTCTGCCGAGAGGATGGGCTTGAGAAAGCCGCCGCAGAATTTAATCAGCCTGCGTACGCTCTCAATGTTTTTCCCGTTCCGTGCGGAAAGGCTGTCCCCGAAGTGCCGATCGGAATTTCCGATACGTCAGTCATTCTTTCTGCGGCCAAAAAAGAGGACGGCGGAGAACGCTTTATTTTCCGCCTTTTCAACGGAACAGGCTCACAAAGAAGCTGTGACTTTTCCGTTTCCGACAAAAATCTAAAATTGAATTTCTCAGCCTATGAGATGAAAACCGTTTCGTTCGACGGTAAAAATCTTGTTGAAGAAAATACAGCGATTATATAAAAATAAAATCTCTCCCCATTGCGAAAGGGAGAGATTTTTTGTTTGGAGGATAATATCAAATTATTTAACTGCGGCAAAGCCTTTTTCGAGGTCGGCGATGATATCGTCGATGTGCTCCGTACCGATTGAAAGACGGATCGTGTTCGGCTTGATACCCTGATCGAGAAGCTCGGCTTCGGTGAGCTGTGAATGAGTTGTCGTTGCAGGATGAATTACAAGTGACTTTACATCTGCGACGTTGGCAAGCAATGAGAAGATCTCAAGATTGTCAATGAACTTGTGAGCTTCTTCCTGTCCGCCCTTTATGTCAAAGGTGAAGATCGAGCCGCCGCCGTTCGGGAAGTATTTCTTGTAAAGCTCGTTCTGCGGATGGTCGGGCAGAGACGGGTGGTTGACCTTTTCAACCAAGGGGTGATTGGAAAGATACTCAACCACCTTTTTGGTGTTCTCGGCGTGACGGTCAAGTCGGAGCGAAAGAGTCTCAACACCCTGAAGAAGCAGGAACGCATTGAACGGAGAGATCGCCGCACCCGTGTCACGGAGAAGAATTGCTCTGATGTATGTTACGAAAGCCGCAGGACCTACTGCGTCAACAAAGGAAACACCGTGGTAGCTGGGGTTGGGATCTGCAATCGGCGCATACTTACCGCTTGCTTTCCAGTCGAATTTGCCTGAATCAACAATCACACCGCCGAGTGAGGTGCCGTGACCGCCGAGGAACTTTGTTGCAGAATGAACAACAACATCTGCGCCGTGCTCAATCGGTCTGATGAGGTACGGAGTGCCGAACGTGTTGTCGATCACAACGGGAATGCCGTGCTTGTGTGCAAGAGTCGCAACAGCGTCGATATCGGGAATGTCGCTGTTGGGGTTGCCGAGCGTTTCAATGAATACCGCCTTTGTATTCGGCTGAACAGCCGCCTCAACCTCGTCAAGGTTGTGAATGTCAACAAACGTGGTCGAAATTCCGTACTGCGGAAGTGTGTGAGCAAGGAGATTGAAGCTTCCGCCGTAGATCGTTTTCTGAGCTACAATATGGTCGCCGTTCTGAGCCAGAGCCTGAATTGCGTATGTTATCGCTGCCGCACCCGAAGCTACTGCAAGAGCCGCAACGCCGCCCTCAAGAGCGGCAACTCTTTTTTCAAAAACGTCCTGAGTGGAGTTTGTAAGTCTGCCGTAAATGTTGCCCGGATCGGCAAGTCCGAAGCGAGCCGCCGCATGAGCGGAATTGTGGAAAACGTATGAAGTGGTCTGATAGATAGGCACCGCTCTTGAATCGGTTGCCGGGTCTGCTGTTTCCTGTCCTACATGGAGCTGAAGTGTTTCAAATTTATATTCTGACATAATAATTTTCCTTTCTGTTTTAAAAAATAATAGTTGATAATTAGGATTGGTTTTTAGTTTTTACAGAAAGGATACATTCGTCCGAATCTGAAATTTTGTCTCAAAAGCTTTTCAAAAATCTGTTTCATAAAATCACCTATAAAAAAAGCGGAAAGCCTTTCGACTTTCCGTTAGTTTCAAAATTATTCTGCACTATCGGAAGGCACGGCAAAAGAAGCGTATTTGCAAATACACATCATACAAAGCATGGAATACATCTTCATTTTGTTCGCCTCCTTAAATGTTTTGTTTAGGTTGGCAGTATAATAGCATATATTACCTACCTTGTCAATAGGTTATTTAAAATTTTTTAAATTTTTTTCAAACCAATCCTTCGGAACGACGGGGATTTTGATCTCGGTTACGAATTTTTTCGTGTCGTTCGTCATTCCGTAATCGACGAGAGTGATCTCCCGTGAGAAGCCTGCGGCTCTGAGATCGTTATTTTTCATATATTCCGTAAGCTGTTCGTATCGCAAGGCCGCATCGTTATGAACTCCGCAGAAGCGGACGGAAACGCACAGGGCTTCGGGAAGATTTTCTGCCTCACCGCTGTAATTGTCCTCGTCCTCAATGACAAGAAAAACGCAGTCGTACCTGTCAAATATGCCGTTTGAAATATTTTCTTCCGAGATTCCGAAGCCGACCTTGCCGAGGAAAACGACAGGCTCGTCCTCGCTTTCGCTTATCTTGCTGACGGAGGTTTCAATCGCTTCAAGACTTTTCAGCCGTGTGGAATTTTTAATTTTTATCAGACGGCAGGGAGGCTCAAGAGAAAGCTTAATTACGTCAAGCTCGGAGTTTTGTGCGTCCCTGATTTGACTGAGACGGTTGTCAATCTTTTTCTCAACGGTTTCAAGCTCCTTTTTCTTTTGCATAACCCTGTGCTTTTGCATAAGAAGCTTTTCTTCAATAACATCAATGTCTCTGTTTTTCAGAAAATCGGCAATCTGCGGCAGGGGCATATCAAGCGCACGCAGATAGCGCACCGTGTTAAGAATCTCAAACTGCCGTGCGCTGTAATAGCGGTAATTCGTTTGCGGATCAACGTATTCGGGAGCAAGAATACCGAGAGCCTCATAGTGGCGCAGACTTCCTGCGCTGAGATGAAACATTTTTGAAACTTCACCGATTGAAAACAGGGAGCTTTTATCCATTTTTCTGCTTCTCCTTTTTGTTGATTATGATGTAGGCGGCAAGACAGATGAGAACGGAAAGGATTGAGCCAATAGGTGCCGCCCAGCCCATCGGGAAAAGATTGTCGGGGAATTTTTTAGAGGCAAGGTAGGCGAGGGGAACACGGGCAAAAACGATTGAAATTGAATTGTGCAGGAAAGAAATTCCCGATTTTTCTATGGCGCAGAAGTAACCCGAAAGGCAGAAATGTATTCCCGCAAAAACGCAGTCCGTGACATAGCTTCGGAGATACTGCGTGCCGAGACGGACAACATCGGGACTGTTATCGAACAGAGCGATAAGCCGGGGCGCAGTCAGTTCGACCAATGCAACAACAGCCGATCCTACCGCAACTACAATAAGTATAGCGTATCGCAACGTCAGCTTTGCACGCTTGGGTTTGCCTGCGCCCATATTCTGCGCACCGAGAGCTGAAACGGCGGAAAGCATCGACGAGGGGAGCAGGAAAAGAAATCCGATAATTCTTTCGACTATTCCGACCGCCGCCGCATCGTTGAGACCTCTGCGGTTTGCGATTATCGTTATGACGATAAACGAGATCTGAATAAATCCGTCCTGTAATGAGATCGGAAAACCGATGCGAAGAATATTGCCGATAACGGCTCGCCTGAATTTGAAATCATCTTTTGTGAGCCTGATACCCGACTTGGATTTTCTCATAACCACAAGGGCTACAATGACGGAAACGGTCTGAGAAAGCGTTGTACCGAGAGCCGCACCTGCCGCACCCATTCTCAAAGCGCCGATGAAAAGGCAGTCGAGAGCAATGTTGCAAACACAGGCGATTGCAATGAAATACATCGGGCTTTTGCTGTCGCCGAGACCTCGGAAAATCGAGCTGATAATATTGTATGCCGTGATAAAAGGTATACCGATAAAGCAGATCGTCAGATATGCGGTGGTGCTGTCAACCGCTTCAACGGGGGTGGACATCACTGAAACGATAGGTTTTACAAGTAGGATAAGCACCGCTGTCAGAGCAATCGAACCGATCAGAAACAGGGAAACCGTGTTGCCGATATAGCGTGAAGCGGCTTTGCTGTCCTGCGCACCGACGCTCCTGCCGATTGTGACCGTAGCACCCATTGCAAGACCGACTATCATAACCGTTATCATATGCATGACCTGACTGCCGATCGAAACGCCCGTAATGC
>JAXJRE010000268.1:0-8181 GCA_036310785.1 Acutalibacteraceae bacterium | reverse complement strand
TCATATCATTTCATTGGAAGCTCAAAAGGAAAGCGGCAGGGTTTATTCCAATTTTCCGACTTCGATTATGGTCGAGCTTATGCGCTCTTTTCCCGACTGACCGCTTGACTTCAAATACATAATAGACAACCTGTTCAACAAAAACGCAAAGCTTCCCACTCTTTCCGATGTGTTTGACCTTATGACGCTCGGATACTCCTGCAACTACACCATGTCATCGGGAAATGAATATCACATCAATTTCATTTTTCCGCATTTTCTTATCACCAACGACTCTCTGTTGCTGATGGATCCCTATGCGAATAAAGGTTTTATCACACAGAATAAATCCGTCATCAAGCAGTATACCGACATATTCCTTGAGAAATTTGCAGACACCAAGCCTTATATCGAAAAATTTGACAATATACTTTCTCTCAAGGAACAAAACGCCAATATCTTTGATACAATAAACATAACAAAAGGAACTTTTTTGTGTCCGATAGGCTGTGCCGTTACACACTTCCTGACGCTCGATATGTGGGATCAGATTGCAAAGCCCGATGTTCCCAACCGAGACTTTCTCAGGGACACTACCTATCAATACTACCAGAAAACCTATGCCGCAATCCGAAAAAATCAATGTCAGCTTTCCACCCGTGAATCCTTATCCGACTTTGTCGATAACGGAATTGTCGAATCCATGCCGAGAGAATTTGCCTATCCTTTGACAAAGGAAAACCGCATAATAGTTCTTGAAAAAATGTATGAGGAATTTCTCAATGACAACTGCCAGATTTATTTCATCAACAGCAACAAATGCCGCTTCTGTCAGGGCTTCGGCATTGAGATCATTGAGGGTGAGAAAAATTCCGCCTGTATGCAGGTTTATTTCCAGACCGAAAACTGTATGATTCATTACTGCGGAAATATGAATATGTTCATTGACGATTCCATAACCACACGCGAATTTTTAAAGTTCATAGGCACCTTCATTGCCTCCGACTATTGCTACTCAAAAGAAAAATCTCTTGAAATTCTCAAGGAAGAAATTCTTCGCTGTAAGATGCTTCCCGAATAATGAGCATAGCTTTAATAATTTTGGGCTGTCGCAATAAGATGAAGAAGCCGTTTTCTTTCGATGCCCGGCGTATGTGTATACGTCAAATCGGAAAAAACGGCTAAAAAGAAACATTAAAAGACATAAATTGTTCTAAACGAGAAATTTCAAGGCTTGTATCGGTATAAAAATTCCAATACAAGCCTTTTGGTTTTATTATTGTTTCTTTTGTTCTTCGCTTAGTGCGACAGTCCCATTTTTTGCTTAAACGTTCTCTTCGAGATAGTAAACAACATCCTTGACCGTGATAAGAGTCGGAAGAACTCTGTCGGGGATCGTGATGTCATACTTCTCCTCGATCATACAAATGAGATCGAAAAGCTCAAAGGAATTAAGTCCGAGATCCGAGGTAAGAACGTCGTCCGGCTCAACGCTGGTAATTCTGCCGTCGGTATACTCGTTCAGCATCTGTAAAAGGTCGTTTCTGATATCCATTACTATTACTCCTCAACTTTGGCTGCTTTGCGCTCCTCATTGCGCTTGCGCCATATTTCGTTAAATATTTCCTCGGTCGCAAGTGAAACCTTTGTAACCGAAAAATCACAGTTTTCAGGGAAGACATACCATGTGTCCTCCAAAGTGTTAAGGTCGATACAGTCACGGTGCTGACCGAATCTGTAGCTGTACTCAACATGGACAGCATACTGTCCTGCGGCATCTATGTTCATCTCAAAAGGAGTACCGTCATAATCCCTGACACCCTTGAGACTGAAGCCGTTCATATCGTGAACGAGCTTGCCTCTGCCCATATGGACAAAGCCCTTTGAATTAGGAAGATCATTGACATCAACCTGACATTCAAAGCGATATGTTCCGTCAAGAACCTCTTTCCTGACCTGCTCACGCTCCCACTGATACCAGTCGGTAGCGAATTTGAACTCGGTGTTTCCGTCGTCCGCCTCAAGTTCACCGTAATAGTTAAGAGTCCACGACTTTCCGCATTTTTCGCAGAAAATCTTGTCGTTCTTGGAATTCATCTTGTATTCCGTCATACAGTGCGGGCACTGATAAAGAACCTTGTGAAGTCCCTCGGCACGCTTCTTGTAGCTTACCTTGACATGATTTTCACTCTGCCATCTGAAATCGTCGTTATAAAGAAGATCCTTGATCTTCTTTCCGATCTCGTCGGGAGTAGCTTTTTTCAGCTCCTCGGGGGTGTAGGCAAGCGTCATATCAGCCTGAACAGGATGCACCCAGCGCTTTCTGTGATTGCCCCAGAACGGATCATAGATATGATGTCCCCTGCAGGTTAAAGTTACAACCGGCACGCCCTGGTGCTTTACAAGCTGACCGACCGCATCGGGAATAACCTCGGTCACACCGCAGAGGGAATATCTTGCCTCGGCATAGATACCGAAGATCTGATCTTCCTTGAGAGCCTTGCGGCACTGTCTTAAAAGGCTGATATCGGCGGTATATTTTCTTTTCGGGATAGCTCCGAGCCTTCTCAAGCCCCATTCTCTGCCTATATAGTCATCGACAGCGGCAGGAAAAATTCCCCTGTGCGGACTTATCGCCGCACTCATAATATAAAAATCAAAAAATGCGTTGTGGTTGCACAGCAAAATGTAAGGCGGTTTAACTCCTTCCATTCTTACCTTGTTGAGCTTTCCGAAATGGATCGCTTTTCTGAAATACGAGAATGCCCAAACAAAAGGCAACGCATACTTTTTCTGCTTTATCATCGGCGCGTTCATATCGAACTTTTCAGTCGCCGGAGGACCTCCTCTGACATATCTGCCGAATTCCTTGCTCAAAACATCACTTCCCTTTTCTGAAATGCATTGCGTAAACGCATTAAGGATTATAACACGCTTAACGAACTATTGCAATACAAAAAATACTATTTAAACAGATCAATAACTTAAAAATCGAATAAATTCCATGGATAAACGGAAAAATCAGGCTTGCTTTCAAAGGTATATTTTTCTTTGTTGAAGCTAAATTCAATTTCTGCCGACCAAAGAGCAACCGTACATCGGTTGTCACGGCTTCCGTACTTTCCGTCGCCTGCAAGCGGCATTTTTCTTGAAGCGAACTGCACTCTGATCTGGTGACTTCTGCCTGTATTCAGTCTGACCTTAACGAGCGATTTTCCGTCGGCTTCGGCAAGAACCTTGTAGTCAAGGCTTACCTTGCGGACTCCCTTTCTCTCACGTTTGACAACATAACTCTTGTTCTTGCGTGAATCCTTAAAGAGAAGATCCTCAAAGCGTCCCTCTTGCTCCGCAGATATTCCCTCTGCAACGGCAAGATATTTTTTGACAAATCTTTTTTCAGCGATCTCCCTTGAGAGCGATGCCGCAGATTTCTTGTTTTTTGCAAAAACCATAACTCCGCCGACCGCCGTATCAAGTCGGTGGATCGGATACACCGCCGCTTTGAGCTGTTCTGTCAAAAGCTTTACCATATCGTCTGCACCGTCGCACTGCGAAGCGACGCCCACAGGCTTTACGCAGACGGCAAAATCACGGTTTTCAAACAGAATTTCAATCATATGTCATTGTTCTTTTCTGTAAATTTTTCTGCCGCGGTCTTGATCTTGAGCACTTGCTTCATAAATTTCATCAGCTCAATCGGATTTGAGTTCTTTTGAAGTTCAGGCGTTACAAGCGATATTATATCCTTCATATCCGAAAGCTCTGTAACAAGCGTTTTCTTTTCCTCTTCGCTCATCGCCGCAACATCAGCGCCGAGCTTCTTTTCGATAACTCCGAGGGCCTCGGTAACGTCGCTCACTTTTTCGGCGGCAATGGGTTTTCCGTTTTCGTCACGAATAATCATACTCTACCTCAAAAAAACAAAGGGGTTATCGCAGCAAGCGACCGCCCCTTTAATAATTGTATCGGATAATTATTTATCCTCGGTCTTCTGAACTTCCTGAAGATACTTGAAGTTGAAAGCGCCCTGCTCGGACATAAGCTTCTCAACAGCCTTGTCAAGAGCAGCCTTATTGTAAACAATATCGTTTACCTCTTTACCGTCGGCATCCGTGTAATAATAAGAAACATATGCGCCCTCAAACTTCTTGAGATTCTCACGCATCATCTTCATTACCTCGTCGGTAACTCCGATATACTCGGCAGCCTCGGACTCAGTCATATATGTTGTGTCCGAAGCAACGACTGAGGTGTTCTTACCTGCCGGCGACTTGACGGCATATGTAACGCAGATTGCGGCTGTGCAGAGAACTGCAACTATTGAAGCAATGATTGTATTTTTCATTGAAAAATCCCCTTTTCTTTTTTTCTTTATGTATAATAACACATCGGTTTATTTATTTCAATATGTTTTCAAAAAATTATTCCCAGTCCTTCCAGACCTCCGGCTTGTATCCTACGGTTGCCTTTTTACCGTTTCTGACAATCGGAGTTTTAAAAAGCGTTTGATTTTCAAGAAGCTTTTCTTCAACCGCCTCTTTTGACGCAAGATACTTTATAAAACATTTTTCATAAGCCTTGGATTTTTCGTCTATCAGGTCGTCAACCGAGCCGACCGCCGACTTGATATTCCTGTATTCCCCTGCGCTCATACCGTATTTTTCAAGGTCGATATACTGGTACTTTATCCTGCGTTCCTTGAAATAGCGTTCGGCTTTTTTGGTATCAAAGCACTTAGACTTTCCGTATATCTGAATATTCATATAATCACTCCCAAATTGAATATTGAAAATTATATCCCAAAATGATAGAATTGTAAAGAGGTGAAACCAATGTATATCAAATGTCCCGATTATATCATAAAGGCCGTTAACAGGCTCGAAAAGCACGGCCACTCCGCCTATGCCGTCGGAGGCTGTATCCGTGACTCGATAATGGGCAGAGAGCCTGACGACTGGGATATGACCACCTCCGCAACACCCGATGAAATTCAAAAAGCCTTTGCCGGCTTCAGGACTATACCAACGGGAATAAAGCACGGCACGGTGACCGTACTGATCTCCTCGCATCCTGTTGAAATAACGACAATGCGTGTTGACGGCAAGTATTCGGACAACCGCCATCCCGAAAAAGTCACCTTTACCCGAAGGATAGAGGACGATCTCAGCCGCCGTGATTTTACAGTCAATGCTATCGCCTACAATCCTCACAGCGGAATCGTCGATCCTTTCGGCGGACAGGCGGACATTGAAAACAAGCTGATACGCTGTGTCGGTGATGCGGACACCCGTTTTTCCGAGGACGCTTTGAGAATACTCAGAGCGGTAAGATTTTCTTCCGTTCTCGGCTTTGATATTGACCTTGACACATCAAAAAGCGTGATAAGAAACCGCACCCTGCTCGATAATATTTCAAAAGAACGCATCCGTGTTGAGCTTATAAAACTGCTTTGCGGAAAAAATGTTGAAACTGTGCTCACAAAATATAAGGAAGTGATTTTCCAAATCATTCCCGAGCTGTCCCCGACGGACGGCTTTTTACAGTGTACTCCCTATCATATCTACGATGTGTGGACGCACACCGTCAAGGTCACGTCAAGCATTGAGCCGATCCCCGATTTCAGAGTGGCCGCCCTGCTCCACGATGTTGAAAAGCCGTCAATGTTCACTCTTGACGAAAAAGGTCAGGGACATTTCAAGGGGCATCCGCAAAAGGGCGCGCAAACAGCCGAAAAAATCCTTCGTCGTCTGCGTTTTTCCAATGCGGAGATTGCTCATATCACAACAATCATCTTTCTTCACGATGAACGCCCCGACGGCAACCGCTTTCACCTTGCAAAGCTCTGTTCCCTTTTCGGAATCGACAATGTTGACGACACGCTGAAGCTGATAATTGCCGACGCACACGGAAAAAATCCGATAATTATCGACAAGGAAGTCAACGCCGCCGTCACCGCTCAACATCAAATTAAGGAGATGAGAGAAGCGCACACCTGCCTGAAAACAACGGAGCTTGACATCAACGGAAACGATATAATGGCTCTCGGAATTGACAGGGTTAAGATTAAGGACACCTTGCAATTTCTCCTTGATGAAGTGATTTACGAACGTCTTGAAAATAAAAAAGCCGCCCTTTCACAGGCGGCTGTGGAATATAACGGTTTGAAATAGAAAAAAACGAGGCTTTATTCGCTGTAAAGAGGGAACTTTTCGCAAATCATCTGAACCTCGCCGAGCACTCTGTCCCTGTTTCCCTCAAAATCATTGATAATATCGCTTATCCAGCCTGCGATAAGCTTCATTTCAGGCTCCTTGAAGCCTCTTGTCGTTACGGCAGGCGTACCGATTCTCAAGCCACTTGTGACAAACGGGCTTTGAGGATCGTTCGGAATGGTGTTCTTGTTGGCTGTGATGCGAACCTCGTCAAGTCTGTGCTCAAGCTCCTTGCCTGTGATACCCTTACTGCGAAGATCGAGGAGCATGAGGTGGTTGTCCGTACCGCCCGAAACGATATCTACGCCCCTTTGGGTAAGCTCATCGGCAAGCACGGAGGCATTCTTAACAACCTGCTTCTGATACTCCTTGAACTCATCGGTCAGAGCCTCGCCGAGAGCAACCGCCTTGGCGGCGATAATGTGCATAAGCGGACCGCCCTGAGTTCCGGGGAAAACAGCCTTGTCGATCTGCTTTGCAAACTCCTCCTTGCAAAGGATCATACCGCCTCTGGGACCTCTGAGCGTTTTATGAGTGGTGGTTGTGACGATATCCGCATACGGCACAGGTGACGGATGAACGCCTGCGGCAACAAGACCTGCGATATGAGCCATATCGACCATAAGATAAGCTCCGACCTTGTCCGCAATCTCACGGCAGCGAGCAAAATCAATAACCCTTGAATATGCACTTGCGCCGACAACGATAAGCTTCGGCTTACATTCGAGAGCAATTCTCTCCATCTCGTCATAATCTATTCTTGCGGTTTCATCGTCAACGCCGTAGGGAACAACATTGAAATACTTTCCCGAAATATTAACCGGCGAGCCGTGGGAAAGATGACCGCCCTGCTGAAGATTCATTCCCATTACAGTATCGCCTGGATTGAGCAGAGCAAAGAAAACGGCAAGATTGGCGTTTGCACCGCTGTGTGGCTGAACGTTGACGTGTTCCGCTCCGAAAAGCTCCTTGGCTCTGTTGCGTGCAATCTCCTCAACAACATCAACGCACTGACATCCGCCGTAGTATCTCTTTGACGGGTAGCCCTCCGCATATTTGTTAGTGAGCACTCCGCCTGCGGCAAGCAAGACCGCCTTGGAAACAATGTTTTCGGACGCTATAAGCTCGATATTGCGTCTCTGGCGGTTCAGCTCGTTGTCACAAGCCGAAAAAACCTCCTTGTCATAAGTGGAAAGTTCATCAAAAAAGTTCATTATATATCCTCCGTTTTAAATTATTACCTGTTAATTATTCGGTTTCGGCGTCCTCTGCAGGAGTCTGCGGAGCTGCACTGAAATATTTTTCTCCGGGCTGAACGTCAACACCTCTGAGCTCCATAAGCTCGGAAAAAGTGACGAATTTATAGCCCTGATCCGCAAGCGCAGGAACGAGCCTTGCCACGGCGTCCGCAGTTGCAGGATAAAGGTCGTGCATGAGAACAATGCTTCCGTCGTAAACATTGTCCATAACTGTATTGAAGTCTTTTTCGGCGTTTCTGTAATCCCAGTCACGGGAATCGACGCTCCACATTACCATCGGCATACCGATATTTGCCTTGACCGTCTCATTTGTCGCTCCCTCGGGAGGTCTGATGATCCTGACTTCTTTGCCGGAATATTTGGATATTGCGTCGCAGGACTTTCTGATTTCCTTTTGCATCTGATCCACGGAGAGCGTCGTCAGGTTTTTATGCGAATAGGAATGTGAGCCTATCTCACAGCCCATATCGCTTGCTCTTTTTATAACGGATCCGTATGTATCCGCCCTGTCTCCGACAACAAAAAAGGTTGCCTTGCCGTTATATTTTTCAAAGGTATCAAGTATTTTGTTTGTAACGGGTGAATACGGACCGTCGTCAAAGGTGAAGCAGACAAGCTTATCCGTCGGAGAGGGCAGATCGGAACGATTTGTCGTCTTCTCTGTTTCGGTCGTCGCTTCGGTAGTTTTCTCGTCGGTTTTCTTCTCGCCCGTTTCGTCGGTGACTTCGCTC
>JAXJRE010000267.1:0-7597 GCA_036310785.1 Acutalibacteraceae bacterium | reverse complement strand
GTCAACCTTGTTGACCACACCTTGCTCAGCAACGTAATTCAGAAGACTGCAACAATCAACCAGGCAACAGGTAGGGTTGTCTGATCTGAACAGTCTCAGATAAAACCTAATTTAATCAGAAAGGCACGGAGAAATCCATGTCTTTCTTTGTTGAAAAACACTAAAGAAATGCTTGGATTTTTTTGCTTTAAAATGCGAAAATTAGCAAAATTATCTTTATTTTTTTTGTGCAGTGTGATATAATCAATCCAATAATATTTATTAAGGAGGATATGAAATGGCACATTTTATATTTTCAGCTTTCAGCGATGAATCCGGCGAGCAAAGTATAGCCGGTCAGATCGCTGCGTGCAAAGCAAACGGCATTGCCGAAATGGAGCTTCGCGGCTTCGGCAAAGAGCTTAACATAAACAATATGACTGTTGAGCAGGCAAAAGAAATCAAGAAAGTTATCGACGATGAGGGAATGAAGGTTTCTTCGATCGGTTCCGGATACGGCAAGATCAATATCAAGGACGATTTTGAACCTCATTTTGAAGCTTTTAAAAATACAGTTGAGGTTGCAAAGATTCTCGAAGCAAGATACCTCAGAATGTTCAGCTTTTTCTTTGACAAAGAGGATAGCTACGACGAGTACAGGGACGAGGTTATCCGCCGTGTTAAGGCGATGGTTGACTATGCCGACGAAAACGGCGTAAAGTGCTGTCATGAGAATGAAAAGGGTATTTACGGCGATACGCCTGAACGTTGCCTTGATATTCTTGAGGCTTGCGGCGGCAAGCTCAGAGCCGTGTTCGATCCGGCTAACTTCATTCAGTGCGGAGTTGATACCCTTAAAGCATTTGATATGCTTGAGGATCATATTGAATATATGCACGTTAAGGACGCAATGTATTCAGATGGTCAGGTTGTTCCTGCCGGTGAGGGCGAAGGTCATGTTGATGAGATCATCAAGAAGCTCGCATTTAAGGTCGCTCCTATCGTTCTTTCCCTTGAGCCTCATCTCAAGGTGTTCGAGGGCTTTGACGCTCTTGAAAATGACGATGAAACAAAGAACGGTATGGACAAGCATACATATCCCTCTTATAAGGAGTCAGTCAAGGCGGCTTCCGACGCGATGCACAAGCTCGTTGAAAAGGCTCAGCCGATCCGTTGCGGTATCGTCGGTGTAGGTAATATGGGATCGAGCCATATCTGCAACATCCTTGAGGGTAAGGTCTATGAAATGAGAGTTACCGCCGTTGCCGATATCAATCCCGAAAGACTTGAATGGGCGAAAAAGATGGTTCCGTGGGCTAAGAGATACAACACAGCCAAAGAGCTTTTTGAAAGCGGAGAGGTCGATGCGGTAATTATCGCTGTTCCTCACTATTTCCATCCTCCTTATGTTATCGAGGCTCTTGAAAACGGACTTCACGTTGTTTCCGAGAAGCCTGCCGGCGTATATACAAGACAGGTTCGTGAAATGAACGCTGTTGCGGAAAAGAGCGACAAGGTGTTTGCGATGATGTTCAATCAGCGTACAAACTGCGTATTCAGAAAGATCAAGGAGATCGTTGAAAGCGGTAAGTACGGCGAGCTTCACCGTGTAAACTGGATCATCACCGACTGGTTCAGAACTCAGTCATATTATAATTCCGGCGGATGGCGTGCAACCTGGTCGGGCGAGGGCGGCGGAGTTCTGCTCAATCAGTGTCCTCACCAGCTTGACCTGTGGCAGTGGATCTGCGGAATGCCGTCAAAGATTCGTGCATTCTGCAACGAGGGCAAGTGGCATGATATTGAGGTAGAGGACGATGTTACGATCTATGCCGAATATCCCAACGGAGCAACCGGCGTATTCGTTACAACGACCGGCGACTTCCCCGGCACAAACAGACTTGAAATCACCCTTGACAAAGCAAAGATTGTCTGCGAGGATGCAGAGAAGATCACTCTTATTGAGCTTGAAGAGGGAATCGTTGATAAGATTAAAAATGCTCAGCAGGGCTTTACGAGAATTAACACACATGAGGTTGAGGTCGAGACCGACGGAATCAACGATCAGCATTCAGGTGTTCTCAATGCCTTCACGGGCAAGATTCTCAGAGGAACTCCACTTGTTGCCGACGGTACAATGGGATTAAACGGAGTTATAATCTCCAATGCGGCTCATCTTTCATACTGGACAAATGAAACGGTATCAATCCCGTTTGACGAGGATAAATTCTATGATCTTCTTATGGAGAGAGTAAAGAATTCAAAAGCAAAAACAAATGTTGTTGAACATGTTGAGGACGATATGAGCAGCACATATTGAGGTGTATTATGAGGGTTTCTGTTATAGGCTGCGGCAATATTTCCAACGTTCATCTGGAAATACTTGCTTCTATGGAGGGAATAGAGATATCCTCCGTTGCCGATATTGTTGCGGAAAAAGCGGATAAGGCGGCCGAAAAATACGGCTGTAAGGCTTATTACGATTACAGGAAGATGCTTGATGAGGATCATCCCGATGTTGTGCATATCTGCACGCCGCACTATCTCCACGTTGAAATGGCTGTTGAAGCGCTTTCAAGGGATATCCATGTTCTCTGTGAAAAGCCGTGCGCTATGAACAGGGAGGAGCTTGCCAAGATCAGAATGGCTCAGCTTATGAGTACCTGTGAGTACGGAGTTTGCTTCCAGAACCGTTATAACGCTTCCGTCAAGGCGGCAAAAAAGGCTGTTGAGACAGGCAAATACGGAGCGGTTAAAGGCGCAAGAGCCGTTGTTCAGTGGTGCAGGAACGAGGATTATTATTCCGACGACTGGCACGGTACTCTGAAAAAAGAGGGCGGCGGAGTAGTTATCAATCAGGGTATTCACACTCAGGATCTCCTGAGGTATCTTGTGGGCTGTGACGCAGTGAGCGTCACCGGTCACGTTGCCAACGATCACCTTAAGGATGTTATCGAGGTTGAGGACACCGCTCATGCAAGGTTTATCTTTGAAAACGGAACGGTAGGTCTTTACGACGCAACAACGGCTTTCGGTCTCAACGCAAAGAACATAATTGATATCTTCTGCGAAAGAGCCGATCTCAGGGTTGAGGGCGACCACGCTTACGCAATCCGTCCCGACGGTGAGATTGAGCTTCTGAACACGGAAAACGACGCTGAGATCAGAGGAAAGGATTATTGGGGCGGCGGACATGAGGCTCTCATACACGATTTTTATGACTGTATAGCAACGGGAAGACGCTTCCCGATAGATTCGCACGAGGGCGGCAAGTCGGTCGAAGAATTTTCGGCGATTTACGAGTCATCAAAGCTCGGCGAAGAAGTTATTATCAAAAGGAAGTGATTCCATGCAGATGACTATGAGATGGTTCGGCGATACCAAGGATACGGTTTCGCTCGAACAGATAAGACAGGTGCCGGGTGTCGCAGGTGTTGTGCCTGCGCTACACACCTTGCCGGCAGGCGAGGTCTGGCCGCTTGATATGATACTCGAAATGAAAAAGGAGATCGAAGCGGCAGGGCTTACGATGGAGTGCATCGAGAGCGTCAACGTTCACGAGAGCATAAAGTTAGGCGATGCCGACGCCGATAAATACATTGAAAACTATAAGGAATGTATCAGAAATCTCTCCAAGGCAGGAGTAAAGGTTATTTGTTACAACTTTATGCCTGTTTTTGACTGGACAAGAACCGACCTTGCAATGGATATGGGCAACGGCGCAACCTGCCTTTGCTACAACGGCAAGCAGGTTGAGGGCAAAAGTCCCGAGGATATGTTCAGAGAGATTGACGACAATTCAAACGGCTACGCAATGCCCGGCTGGGAAACCGAGCGAATGGGCGAGATCAAGGAGCTGTTTGAAAAATATAAGGGCATAACTCACGAGGATATGTGGAATAACCTCAAGCATTTTCTTGAGGAAATAATTCCCGTCTGCGAGGAATGTGACGTCAGAATGGCGATTCATCCCGACGATCCGCCGTGGGATATCTTCGGCCTGCCGAGGATTATCAAGAATATCGAGGATATCAGGCGTTTCCTGAAGCTTGTTGATTCTCCGTACAACGGACTGACCTTCTGTACGGGATCGCTCGGCGCAAGCGCAGACAACGATCTTCCGGCAATGATAAGAGAGGTCGGCGACAGAATTTATTTTGCCCACCTCAGAAATGTTAAAATCAGAGATAGCTGGTTTAATGAAACTTCCCACCTCTCCTCCGACGGAAGTCTTGATATGTATGAGATCGTCAAGGCTTTGCAGGAGGTCGGCTTTGACGGATATATCAGACCTGACCACGGCAGAATGTTGTGGGGCGAGGTTGCACGTCCCGGCTACGGACTTTATGACCGTGCGCTCGGCTGTGCGTATCTGAACGGCCTTTGGGAAGCGGTTGAAAAGAACAGAAAATCGGAGTGATATTATGACTAAACATGAAAATCTTTCAGGAAAGGTTGCCGTTATAACAGGCGGCGGCGGAGTGCTTTGCTCCGGTTTTGCAAAGACGCTTGCCGAGCAGGGAGTTAAGGTTGCAGTGCTTGATCTTAACGAGGAAGCGGCGCAGAAGGTTGCCGACGGTATCAATGCGGACGGCGGCACGGCGATAGCGGTAGGCTGTAACGTGCTCGATCCCGACAGCATGAAAAAGGCGAGGGACATCGTTGCCGAGAAGCTCGGCACCTGCGATATTCTCCTCAACGGTGCAGGAGGAAACAACCCCAAGGGAACAACGACAAAGGAAACGCTTGAAAAGATCGACCTTATCGAAAAGGACGAAAACGTCAAGACCTTTTTCGATCTTGATCCCGACGGAATCTCATTTGTGTTCAATCTCAACTTCCTGGGAACGCTTATCCCGACTCAGATTTTTGCCCGTGATATGGCGGAAAAAGAGGATAGCTGTATCGTAATGATAACCTCGATGAATGCATTCCGTCCGCTTACAAAAATCCCCGCATACTCTGCGGCAAAGGCGGCAGTAGCAAACTTCACTCAGTTTATGGCGGTTCACTTTGCAGAAATGGGAATCAGAGTAAACGCGATCGCTCCGGGATTTTTCTCAACGAAGCAGAACAAGGATCTTCTCTGGAATCCCGATGGTTCACCGACGGCAAGAACAGGTAAAATTCTTGCCGCAACTCCGATGGGCAGATTCGGCGAGCCGGAGGAGCTTTCAGGTGCTTTGTTGTTCCTTTGCGATAAGGAGTATTCGGGTTTTGTAACCGGAACGACGATCGCCGTTGACGGAGGCTTCAACGCATATTCGGGCGTTTAAGATTTATTTGAGGTGATACCGTGTCTGCTCTTGTAAGTGTAATTATTCCTGTTTACAATCTGGAAAATTATATCGGAAACTGTCTGAACAGTATTGTCAATCAAACATATACTAACCTTGAAATTATCTGCGTGGACGACGGAAGCTCCGACCGAAGCGCAGAGATAATCAGGTCGTTTTGCGATAAGGACGGCAGGGTAAAGTATTTTTATCAGGAAAATGCCGGTGTTTCCGCCGCAAGAAACAGAGGCCTTGACGAAGCGGCGGGCGAATACATTATGTTTGTTGACGGCGACGATTATCTGCATTCTCAGGCTGTGGAATTGTTCTTAAAAGAAATAACAAGTTATGATTGTGATATGGTTTGTGCAAAGGAATTATACACGCCGAAAACAGATGAAAAGATGGAGCCGATTGACCAATTTGATCATCGCGTTCTAAGCATACCTGAAATGTTTGATAACAGAGTAAATCGATGCATGGGAAAAGCGGTGTGGGGCAAGATTATCAAGATGTCTGTGGCAAAGCGATTCAGATTTCCGTTGGGAATAGCGAACGGAGAGGACGGATATTACATTATTATGCTGCTTGACAGCGGAATTAAGGTCAGATACATTGATGTGATTTTGTATTACTATCTTAACCGTGAGAATTCTGCGGTTACCTCCGTATTTACAATCAGAAAGTTTTCAATTACATATTCATTTGATTATTTATGCGAACATTTAAAAGATTCCTCAAACGCATTTTTAAAGAAATATTGTCTGCAATATCTGTTCCAGACGATTTTCTACAACAGAACAAGAGCGATAGGAACCGATTGTGAAAAAGAGGTTTTAACCGAGTCAAAAAGAATAGGAAAAAAATGGATCGGAGAATTTCTGCGGAATAAGGAAATATCCATTGTTATCAAAATAATGTTCACGGTTTTCTTCTATTCTCGCCCGATTTACGAGCTTGTAAGGGCAATCAAGGATCCGACCATGTTTGATTTTTATAAAAACAGACGAAAGGGGAATAATGCTGGTGAAGCTTGAACTCAGAAAAAAAGAAGAATGTAAATTTGATATGATCTCCCTCGGCGAGATTATGCTCAGACTTGATCCGGGCGACTCAAGGATCAGGACGTCACGTTCCTTCCGTGTCTGGGAGGGCGGCGGAGAATACAACGTTGCAAGAGGTCTGAGAAGATGCTTCGGTCTGAAAACGGCGGCGGTTACCTCCCTTGCCGATAATGAAGTCGGCCGTCTTGTTGAGGACTTTATGCTTCAGGGCGGAGTTGATACCTCCCTGATAAAATGGGTGAAATATGACGGAATAGGCAGAACCGTGCGTAACGGTCTCAATTTCACCGAGAGGGGCTACGGCATCAGGGGCGCACTCGGAGTTTCCGACAGGGGCAATACCGCAGCGTCTCAGCTCAAAGTCGGCGATATCGACTGGGAGTATATTTTCGGCGAGCTTGGAGTTCGCTGGTTCCATACGGGCGGAATTTTTGCCGCTCTTTCGGACACTACGGCAGATGTCGTTATCGAAGCCGTTAAGACGGCAAAAAAATACGGCACAGTCGTTTCATATGACCTCAACTACCGTCCGTCTCTCTGGAGCAGTATAGGCGGTCAGGCAAAGGCTCAGGAGGTCAACAAGGAAATTGCAAAATACATTGATGTTATGATAGGCAACGAGGAGGATTTCACCGCCTGTCTCGGTTTCGAGATCGAGGGCAACGATGAAAATCTCAAGGAGCTTAATCTTGACGGATATATTAAAATGATAGAAAAAGCCGCAAAGGTTTATCCTAATTTCAAGGCCGTTGCAACAACGCTGAGAACCGTACGGTCGGCGACCGTCAACGACTGGAGCGCTGTCTGCTGGTCGGACGGCAAGATCTGCAGGGGACTTGACCTTAAAGGCTTGGAGATTTACGACCGTGTCGGCGGCGGAGACAGCTTCGCTTCGGGACTTGTTTACGGCCTTATGGAAACGGGCGATCTTCAGACTGCGGTTAATTACGGAGTTGCACACGGTGCGCTTGCCATGACAACACCCGGCGATACCTCGATGGCGACTAAGGCAGAGGTCGAAAGAATTGTAAACGGTGCAGGCGCAAGAGTTCAAAGATAGGAGAATAAACGATGGATAAAGAAAACATTCTTATGAGAATACAGGACTGCGGAGTTGTTGCAGTCGTCAGAGCGGAAAGCACGGATAAGGCGGAGCGCATTGTTGACGCCTGTATGGAGGGCGGAGTTGCGGCTATTGAGCTGACGTTTACCGTTCCCCATGCCGACAAGGTTATTGAGTCGCTTGCCGTCAAATACGATCCCAAGGATATTATACTC
>JAXJRE010000266.1:0-4223 GCA_036310785.1 Acutalibacteraceae bacterium | reverse complement strand
CGTAACCGTTTATCCCGCAACCAATCATGCAAATAAAGTTCACGAGCATAAGGACGCTCCCTGCACCGAGGACGGATATGACAGAGATTACTGCCCCGACTGTGAGGAATATCTGAACGAAACCGTTCTTCCTGCATTAAATCATAAAAATAAGGTTCACGAGCACAAGGACGCAACCTGCACAGAGGACGGATATGACAGAGATTACTGCCCAGACTGCGGAGAGTATCTGAACGTGACCGTAATCAAGCACGAAGGTCATAAAATCGTGACAGAGCATAAGGAAGCAACCTGTACCGAGGATGGTTATCACAAGGAATACTGCTCAAAGTGCGGCGAGGTGTTCAAGGAAGAGTTCTACTCCAAGACAGGACATCAGCACACATCTAAGGTTATTACAGACGCAACCTGCACCGAGGACGGAAGCATCAAAGAGATCTGTGACGATTGCGGCACGGTTATCAAGGTCACGGTTATTGCTCATACCGGACATAAGCTTGTAAATGATGTAAAAAACGCAACCTGTATCGAGGACGGTTATATTGACAGAAAATGTACGAAGTGCGGCTATGTTGACAGCCATATGGTTCTCAAGCATACCGGACATTCCTGGACCGATTGGCAGGTTGTAAAAGAGCCGACCTACTCCACCGTCGGCCTCGAAAGAAAGGTTTGCCGTTACTGCGGCGAGAGCCATGAGCGTGAGATACCGATGGTTGTTGTTCCTGTTCAGAAAATTGTCATCACACCGAGCGAGGACTTCACAATGAACGTCAAGAAGAAGGATAAGCTTCAGGCTGATGTCTATCCCGAGGAGGCCGCCTATTCCGCCGAAATCATCTTTGAGTCGTCTGATCCGAGCATCGTTTCCGTTGACGAGGAAGGAAACATCACGGCAAAACGCAGAGGAACGGCTACCATTACTGCAAAGACTGCCGACGGAAAGGTATCAGATTCAATTAATGTCACGGTTGAGTATTCGACGATCCAGTGGATTATTATCTATATTCTTTTCGGCTGGATATGGTATCTTTAATATAAACTGATTTATGGGAAAAAGGAGCAGGAGATTATTCACTGCTCCTTTTAAATAAAAAGAACGGAGTTTTCATATGAAAAAGATTATTTCTGTATTGATGTCTTTGTTGCTCACACTTTCGGCTTTTTCTGCGCTTGCTTATGCCGCCGACAAGGACGAGCTTAAAGTTGCCGTGGCGTCCGATCTCCATTACTGCGCCCCGGAGGCTGAGCTTGAGAAGACAAACGACGATCCGATTGTCTGGTATGCAAACAGACGATGTGCCATGGAGAACGAAAGCGGTTATATTATCGACGAATTTCTCAATCAGTGCGCCGAAAGTGATGACGTTGATTATGTTCTTATTCCGGGCGACCTTGCCGACAGCGGACGCAGACTTCCCGAGGATCACTATGCAATGGCAGAGAAGCTCCGCAAATTCGAGGAAAGCTCCGGCAAAGAGGTTTATGTGATCAACGGCAACCACGATGCCGCCGAGGATTCAAACACAACTCTTGCTCTTTTTAAAGAGATTTATGCCGATTTCGGATATGACCACGCTCTTTCAACAAGGGAGGACGACTGTTCATATACCGCCGACCTCGGCAACAAATACAGACTTATTGCCCTCGACTCCAATCATCCGACCAAGTCAACAGAGGACGGAATGACAACGGAAAAAATGTCATGGGTTAAGGAGCAGACAGAGCTTGCCAAGCAGGACGGAAGATATCCCATCGTTATGATGCACCATAATCTTCTCGACCATCTTCCCGGTCAAAGGCTTCTCAGCAGAAACTTTATCGTGAAGTTCCATTTCACAACGGCTGAGCTTTTTGCCGACTGGGGCGTAAAGATGGTATTTACAGGTCATGAGCATTGCTCCGACGCAACCGTCTATACAAGCGCACTCGGCAATAAGATATATGATTTCACAACGACCTCGCTGACAATGTATCCGCTTGAATACAGAGTTCTGAGCTTTACCGACGATGAGATAAGATATGAGTCCAGAGCGGTTGAAAAGATCGACTGCGACGCTCTCAGAGCTTCCGTTGAAGGTTACACGGACGAGATGATAGCTGCAATGGATTTGGATCTTACTGCATATTCAAAGGCCTTCCTGAAGGCAGGCGTGCAGTACCGTCTGGAGCGTTCTCTCTCTGCCGAAAAGATGGGAATTGACGAAGATGCGGTTTATTATGAAACGGTAATGTATGCGGTCAATAAGCTCAGATCGCTTTTGAGTATGCCTCTCTGCGGAGAGAATAGCTTGCAGAAAATTGCCGCAGAATACGGAATTGAAATTCCCGATTCGGAATATAAGACCGGCTGGGATCTTGCAACGGACCTTGTCGCATGGCATTATTCAGGCGGCGAGCATTTCGACCTTAACAGCGTTGAGGTTACAACCTTGCTCAGAGCCGTTGCCGCAATTCTCAGAAACGATCTTGCAGGAGTTGCAGACGATGTGCTTCTCAAGGCGGCAAACAGCTTCCTCGCGGAGCTCGGTTACGGACCGATTGCCGACAGCCTTATCAAATACTGTATTGCAAAATACGGCGTTTATTCAAAGGCAGAGCTTTTCCTTGTCGCTATCGCATCGCCGATTCTTTACAAGTTTGCCTACGATAACGACGGAGTGGACGACAACAACGGTGTGATCGAGGGATACGGCATCTCCGACGTCAAAACCAACCTCGGCAATATCGCGGACAATATCTGCAGTCTGACCGAAAAGGCTGTATTCTACATTCAGACGGTTGTTACGCTTCTTCTCAGAGCTTCGGGAAAATTTTTGGCATAAGGTGTGCTTTAAATGAACAAGGCGCCCAATGAAAAGAAAAAATTGTCAAACAAATATGCAAGCAAATGGATGCCGATAGGAATGTGTCTCGGTATGAGCATCGGAATGTGTTTGGGCAGATTCATATATGACAACATGAGCCTCGGAATGTGTATGGGCATAGCAATAGGAATGATTCTCGGAATGGCATACGGAGCTTCGCTTGACAAGAAAGCCTTGACCGTTACGGAAATAATCGAGGATGATTTCGGCTGTGAGGGTATTCCCGAAGATGCTCAGGCAATGGTGACGGTCGTTGTTACCGATTGCGAGAGCAGGGAACAGCGCATCAGAATGTCGGACAGCCTTGCATATGAGCGGAAAATCGAGGCAGGGGACATGGTTATGCTTGCCAAGGACGGAACGCTCAAGCAGATGGAAAGAAAAAAGTAAAACAATATAAATTGGGGCTGTCGCTTAGTGCGGCAGCCCCTTTTCAATGTTAAGTTAAAGCTCGGAGATATTGATTTGTGAGATTACCTTTTCAATATATTTGCCGAAACGCTCCGATATTTTTGCGGCGGCGATCCCGACCTCCTCGTCGGAGAGCTTTTGGTCGAGTACGCCTGCCGCCATATTTGTCATAACGGAAAAGGCGAGCAGGGGCATTGAGCAATGAGCCGCCGTCAGAGCCTCTGTTACCGTGGACATACCGACAGCATCTGCGCCGAGTATTCTTGCCGCCCTGATCTCGGCAGGTGTTTCAAACTGAGGGCCTGTAAAGAACATATAAACACCCTCACGGAAGGTAAGTCCGCTGTCCTCGGCACAGTTCAGAGCAAGCTCACGGAGCTTTTTTGTATACATATCGGTCACGTCAAAAAATCTCGGGCCGAAGTAATCAATGTTCTTTCCTCTGAGCGGACTTGCGCCGTTGAGCTTGATATGGTCGCTGACGATCATAATATCGCCGACCTTGTAATCCGTGTTCACCGCTCCTGCGGCATTCGTGAGGATAGTCGCCTTGACTCCGAGAAGCTTGAAAAGCCTTATCGGAATAACGAGCTGTTCATAGTCGTAGCCCTCATAAAAATGGAAGCGTCCCGACATACAGATGATCCTTTTACCGCCTGCTTTGCCGAAAATCAGCTTACCTGCGTGCGATTCGACAGTCGAAACAAGGAAATTCGGTATATCCTCATATTTTATCTCGATCGGGTTTTCTATCCTTGACGCGAAATCGCCGAGTCCCGAGCCGAGTATTATAGCAATTTCAGGTTCGTCATTTATTACAGAGCGGACATAATCGGCGCTTTTCTTGAAAAATTCAAAGTTGTAATCCATACTGATTCCTCACATTATTCTTCGGACTTATTGTTGTTTTTGCCGTGCTGACCTTTTCCGCTGTAACTGCCCTTG
>JAXJRE010000265.1:0-10732 GCA_036310785.1 Acutalibacteraceae bacterium | reverse complement strand
TGACGGAGCAACATAAGGAGCTTTCTTATATGTTTTATTAACATTGGATTTCATAATCCTGTAACTGAAATTGATTTTACCCAAAAGAAACACCGCCCACACTTTATTTTTAGTCATATTAACATTTAATATAAATTCTGTCAAATATGAAAAAGGATCGAAATGATTTGACATTCCGATCCGTAAAAATATACTTCTGTAATTACTGCTTGTTGGGATTATCAAAACGGTAGATTTCACGGTTCTCGATATCCATATCGGGAATCATGATCGGCTGAATACCTGCGTTTGCAGTTATCGTGGTAACAAAAGCACGGGCGTACGGGAAAAGCTCCTTGTAGGTCTGGATATGGATACGCTCTCTTTCCAGCCCGTCAGGATAGGAGAAAATTCCTGCAAGCACAAGCTTGACCGAAAATGCTTCGGGATTTTCCTTGTCAGCAATGTTGACCGTGAACTTACCCTCGCAGATATTGTTGTTGGTATATCTGACGTTGTAGGCATAGCTGTTTTTCAGCTCGATCTTTGTGTTGCCCTTAACTTTATTAACAAACTGAATTTCTTCAATCTTATATGCGTTGAGTTTAATATCTTTCATAATACAGTCCCCCTTTTATTTCTATATTTTATCATAAGGGAACGTAATTTACAAGAGTAAATTTATTTATTCAAGGTTGAAACAAAATATGCTCCTGAAAGAACTGCGTTTATAACGACAGCCGCAGTCAAGACACATTTTGCCGCCTTGAGAGCTGTAAGAAGCATACAGTCGTACCTTGCCATCTTCATAAACATCTTAGCACACTTTGCGTTATCCATTCCCTTACCTCCCGTCCGTCAGCAAAATTCCGTGAGCAATTCCGGGAATACTCTCACCCTGAAACGGCGAAACGGCAGAAAGGAGCGCACCCGTTGCTACAACCAGTACTTTATGAAGCTTGCCCTCACTCAATTCGTTCATTATCTTAGAGCACATTATACTTCCGCAGCATCCGCATCCGCTTCCGCCCGAATGAACATCTTGCTTGTCCATATAGTACATCATAAGACCTGTATCGTTATGCTTTTCTTTTATATCAATCGAATATTCCTTTTCAAGGAGCTGATAAAGAAGCTGAGAGCCTATCTTTCCGAGATCGCCCGTCAGGATAAGGTCGTAGTGATCGGGCGTTGTCTGCGTTTCTTTCAAAAAAGACGCAATGGTATCGGCGGCGGCAGGAGCCATTGCCGCACCCATATTGTTTGCGTCCGTTACACCGAGATCGACCATTTTTCCGAATATTGCCTTTTCGATTTTCGGACATGACTTTTCTTCGCTTGAAGAAATCAGAGCCGCACCGGCACCCGTTACCGTCCATTGCGCCGAGGGCGGTCTTTGACCTCCGTATTCAAGCGGAAAACGAAACTGCTTTTCTGCTGAACAGAAATGGGACGAGGTTGACGAAATCGCAAGCTTCATTTTGCCCGAATCTACAAATTCGGCTGCATTTATCATTGTCAGTACAGATGTCGAGCATGCGCCGTAAATTCCGATATAAGGGATTCCGAGATCACGTATTCCGAATGCAGAGCCCGTGCATTGATTTATAAGATCACCTGCAAAAATTCCGTCGATTTCCTCGGCCTTTCTGCCCGATTTGTCAAGAACCAGTCCGAGGGCAACCTTTTGCAAATGGCTTTCCGCCTTTTCCCAAGTGTCAAGTCCGCATCTGTCGTCCTCAAGCACCATATCGAAAACCTTTCCGAGAGGTCCCTCCCCCTCTTTCTTTCCCACAACGGACGACCAGCATATTACGCTCGGCTTAGTTTTGAAATCAATTATTCTACCGCTCATTTGCCCATCACCTTTTCAACAATAAAATAAATCAGTCCGTAGACCGAAGCGGCGGCTGTGCCGTATAGAATGACAGGTCCCGCTATCTTGAAAATGCTTGCTCCCGTACCCATAATAAAGCCCTCGCTTTTAAATTCAAGAGCCGGGGAAACAACGGAATTGGCAAATCCCGTTATCGGAACTATTGTACCTGCGCCTGCATGCTTTGCAATTTTATCAAAGACACCTATTCCCGTGAGCACAGCCGTGATTACAATAAGCGTAACTGAAACAAGTGCTCTGCTCTCGTCCATGCTCATACCGGATTTATTGAAAATATAGAAAAGAAGCTGTCCGAAACAGCATATCGCACCGCCGATCAGAAATGCTTTAATACAATCTATCAGGATCGGCGAATTGGGCGAAGCTTTTTTTACCATTTCATCATATTGTTTTTTTGAAATATCCATCAGTATTACTCCCGTAAAAATTTCGGCATAAAAGCCCGATAATATTATTTGCGGAAATTTCGTATAAATACAAAAAGACCGGACGATCTTTTTCAATCATCCGGTCAAAAATTTTAAATTTTAAATGTGATACTCCATAGGATATGTCAGATATGAGTGAGGCTCAAGCTGATCGCAGGTTACATATCCGGCAGGTGCCGTAAGCAAGGTCGGGATACGGTTTACTATGGTAGCGCAGGTGTGCTCAACTGTTGCAGGCTTGACAACATGGAACTCGGTGTCTGGCTCGCCGGTCAGCCACCAGTCGCACATATCTCCGTCGTCAGGTCCGTAAACCTTACCGATCGTTTCTTCCTCAACGGTGATGCCCTGCATTGTCTCAACGGTAACGACAGCGGACATACCGATGCAGTTGCCTGCCTTGATCGTTTCACCGAGGGTTTCGCTGTAAATATCGTGGTCAATGATATACGGAACGTGCTTCTGCTCAATGGATTTTATCGTAAGTCCGAGCTTGTTGCAGAGCGCCTCGCAGGAATTCCATGCGTAGGACGGCTCAAACTCGGTCGGATGAGCAATCTTTGCTTCGAACTCCTCTTTAGTGAGGTTACAGCCGTGCGCCTGAGCGAGCGCAAGACCGTACTCGTCTACATTATAGCTGTATGCACCCTTGATCTTTGTAAGCTTATTGCAGCCGCTTGCCGCCATGGCAACCATATTGATCCAGAAAATATCCTGCATTCCCGAGCCTGTAACGGTACAGCCGGTCGCCTTTGCAAGAGCGTCAATTTTGTTGATCTGAGCCGCAGAAGTAGTCCACGGATAAATAGCTTCTTCACAGGTCGTGATTACGTTGATACCACGTGCAACACACTTTTCAACGTGATCGTAAATGTCGTTAATAAAGCTGAACAAGGTAACGATAGCAACATCTGCATCGCACTCGTCAAGCACCTTGTCGGCGTCATTGGAGATGATAACACCCGTTTTTACGCCAAGCTCTGCAAAATCGCCAACATCCATTCCTACGACGGCAGGGTTTACGTCGATCGCTCCTACGATCTGAGCTCCGTGCTCATAGAGATAGCGAAGCATGTACTTCGACATCTTACCGCAGCCATACTGAACAACTTTGATTTTTTCCATAGAAATACCTCCTTATATTTTATATCCGCAATTTCTTTGCAGATATTCCGTTTATATTTTAACTCTGCAAAATCACAAAGTCAATAAAAGATTGATAAATTTTTATCAATTTAAAAGATTGTTTACAGATTGTAAACATTTGAGGCTTTTCAAGGCTTTCTGAAAAGTAAAATAATAAAGAAACCGACCGCAGGCTATCCTTTGCGGAAAGCTTTGCAGTCGGCTGATATCGGTATTGAATTAAACAAGAGCAACTGATTTGCGGAGAATCTGTAATGCGTCAAAGCTGTTGACCGAGCTGTCGTTGTTCATATCGGCAATATGAATGTACTGATAGCCGATAGTCTTCGAGCCGACAACGTGCTGAAGGACAAGCAGAGCGTCGGTTGAGTTTACCTTGCCGTCAAAGTTAATGTCGCCCTTGAGGGATGCGTTCTTAACGATATTTATCTTATAAGAATCATATACGGCTGTATTGGATTTGAAATAAACCTCAATGATGTTCTCGCCGAGCTTGTAATCCGTTCTCGGTGAAGCGTAGATATTCTGAGAAACAGCCGTGCCGGAAACAGTTTCCTTGTAGGCTATGTTCTCCGAAGTTCCGTCGGAATATGTTACCTTAACGACAAGGCCGTTCATATCGATCATTCCTCTGTCGGCATAGCGTGTATAATATCCGCCGTAATGCTTAAAGGAGATCATTCTGCTGTCGCTGACGAATGTGCCGAGTCCGCCGCCCTCGGGCATATCATAGTAGCCGTAATCCCAATCCGTACCCTGAACAAATTCAGTCTTTTTAGGATAAGAAACAATTTTTACGCTTGTGATTTTTGCAGCGGCAGAAGCGCTGACAAGTGAAACCACACCCGAACAGGTCACTGCAATTATCGCAGCGGTGACATAAGCTATCAAACGTTTAATTCTATTCATGATATTTCCTCCGTTCATTTTTTTATTATTATAACCTTTACATTCAGTTTTGTCAAATCAAACTCCGCTGAGATCGAAATCGGGAACAAATTCCTCCGATGAAGAATCAAGCTCCTGAATAAAAACATTTTCAAATCCAAGCTTTTCGGCATGGGATAAAACGATATCATATTCTCTTTGGCTGATTTTTCGGTTTATAACAGGATAATCCTTCGTCTTGGCGCAGGGCATATACTGCCCCATCAGGCTGATATATGTATCGGTCAAAAGATTATCCTTTACCCAGTCAAGCATCTTCATACCCTGACTTACGTTTCCCGGCAGGACAAGGTGGCGGATTATCATACCCTTTTGCATAAGGCCGTTTTCGAAAACATCTTTTTCCTGCTGACGGCGCATCTCCTTCACTGCTGTCGAACAAACCTCAAAATAATCCGCGGCCTTGCTGTATTTCTGTGAAACCGAGGAGGATACATACTTGATATCGGTCAAATAAATATCCACCAATCCGTCAAGTAGCCTCAATGTTTCAACGCTGTCATAGCCGCCCGTATTGTAGACAACAGGAACCGAGGGCTTGTATTTTGAGAGAGTGTGAGCAAGCTGAAAAGCATAATGGCTCGGGCTGACAAGATTTATATTATTTGCTCCCTTGTCCTCAAGCTCCTTGAAAATTTCAATAAGTCTGTCCTCCGTTATTTCCTTGCCGAAGCATTCTGCGCTGACCTTGTAATTCTGACAGTAAACGCATTTAAGTCCGCACCCCGAAAAAAAGACTGTACCGCTCCCCTTTTCTCCGCTGATGCAAGGCTCTTCCCAGTAATGCAGAGCCGCTCGGGCAACCCTGTAAGCGGAACCGACTCCACACACGCCGAACGTTGAATCCCTGTCGATATTGCATTTTCTCGGACACTGATTACAGATAAACATATCTCACACCTAATAATATGATAGATTATTTAATATTATATCATAAATTTTATACTTGTCTACCCGATATATATGTGTTATAATAGTTGAGCTAAAATGAAACAAAAGCGAGGTTTTCAATAATGAAAAGAACAGTTTCGGTTTTACTCTCATTGACTCTTATACTCCTTTGCTTCTCCTCCTGCGGTACTAAGGGCGGACTCAAAGGCACACATCATGTTGAAATGATTATCAGGGACTACGGAACGGTCAAAATTGAGCTTGACGGCGACGAAGCTCCCCTTACCGTTGAAAATTTCGTAGACCTTTGCAACAAGGGCTTTTATGACGGTCTGACCTTCCACCGCTATGTAAAGGATTTCGTCCTTCAGGGCGGCGATCCCGAGGGTACGGGCTTGGGCGGCTGTGAGAGCAGCGTCGAGGGCGAATTTTCCGCCAACGGAATAAAGAACACAATCAAGCACAAGAGAGGCGTTATCTCAATGGCTCGCAACCAGTTTGACTACAACTCGGCTTCATCACAGTTCTTTATCTGTCTGCGCAATTCCTGCTCCACCGATCTTGACGGACAGTATGCCGCTTTCGGCAAGATCACCGAGGGTATGGAAATTATCGACAAGATCTGCGAATCCGTTCCGGAAAGTGACTGCATACCTGCGGATCAGCAGCCTGTTATCGAAACTATTAAGGTCATAGACTAAGAGGTGCGTATTTTGAGCAGTAATCTTGATTATCTGAACAGGGTTTATCTCAAGATTGACCTTGATAAAATATGCAATAACACAAAGGAAGTAATAAAAAAAGTCGGTAAAGACACCAAGGTCATGGCGGTCGTCAAGGCGGACGCTTACGGCCACGGTGCGATAGAGGTTTCAAAGGCTCTGAGCGAAATCGGCACCTACGGTTTTGCGGTTGCGACCGTCGGCGAGGCTCTTGCGCTCAGACGTGCAGGCATCACAAAGCCGATACTCATTCTTGATTTTGTATTTCCGAATCAGTTTGAAACAATAATCAGAAACGATATTATGCTCACGGTGTTCCGTTACGAGATAGCCAAGGAGCTTAACGAAGCGGCGGAGGCTATGGGCACAACGGCTCATATCCACATCAAGGTTGACACGGGACTGGGCAGGATCGGCTTCATACCCGACGACGAGAGCATCGATGAGATACGCAGGATAGCTCAGCTCCCGAATGTCCGGATCGACGGGATATTCACCCACTTTGCCTGCGCAGATGAGGCAGACAAAACCTCGATGAACGGTCAGTTTGAAAAATTCAAAAATTTTGTCGGCAAGCTTGAGGATATCGGTATAAACATACCGATTAAACACGTCTGCAACAGTGCGGCTATCATTGACAGCGACGATAAATTTCTCAATATGGTCAGAAGCGGTATCATAACGTACGGTCTCTACCCGTCCGAATTTGTTCATAAGGAAGACCTGAAAATCGAGCCTGCAATGGAGCTTCACAGCCTTGTAATCAACGTCAAGACAATTCACAAGGGCGATACTGTCAGCTACGGCTCAACCTATGTTGCCGAAAAGCCCACGGTAATCGCAACCGTTCCAGTAGGCTATGCGGACGGCTATCCGAGATTGTTGTCGAATAAAGGCAGCGTGCTCATTCACGGCAAGCGTGCAAAAATCGTCGGAATGATCTGTATGGATCAGTTCATGGTTGACGTTACCGATATTCCGGGAGTGTCGATCGGAGACGGAGTGACGCTTATCGGCAAGGACGGCAACGAGCAGATAACCTGCGAGGAAATCGGAGACATCTCCGGAAGATTCAACTATGAATTTCTTTGCTGTATAACTCGCCGTGTACCCCGGGTTTATACACGAAACGGCAAGACTATAAAAATTGTTGACTACTTAGAGTGATTATTATGGCAGAAACAAAAACTAACGTTATGCGTCTGCTGGAAAAGCAGAAAATCAGCTATATACCACATTTCTATCCCCACGGCGAGGATATCCCGACCGACGGAGTGACGGTCGCAAATTATCTCGGAAAAGCTCCCGAGGCTGTTTATAAAACTCTTGTCACACGTTCTGCGTCCAAGACTTATTATGTCTTTGTCGTACCGGTTGCGGAGCATTTAGACTTAAAAAAAGCCGCAAAAGCGGTCGGTGAGAAATCAATCGAGATGATAAAGCAGAGCGAGCTTCTTCCCCTGACAGGCTATGTTCACGGAGGCTGCAGCCCTGTCGGAATGAAAAAGAGCTTTAAAACAACCTTTCACGAGGACGTTCTTTCCCTTGACACCGTTACGCTCAGCGCAGGAAGAATAGGCAGTCAGGTCGAGCTTGCACCCGCCGACATCATCAAAGCGGTACGAGGACAAACAGCGGATATAATCGTAAAATAATCCGGAATAAAAGACAAGACCTTGAAGCTATCAGACTTCAAGGTCTTTACTTATGATAAAAATTTAATTAACCCTTCCTCTGCCTCCGAAATCAATAACTTCGTCAAACATCGAACTCCAGTCGTCCTCCTCATCGGTCGTCGGCTCGGTTGTCTCCTCCTCAGTCGTAGTTTCTTCGGTCTGAGGCTCTCCCCAGACAAAGAGGAATACTGTCGTGCCTTTTTCGTAAGAGGCTCCTTCCTCAAGAGACGCGCCCTGTACGGTACCCTCGATCTCTCCGTCGGTGTTGAGCTTGACGGATTTTTCAACGGTAAAACCGATCTTTGTCAGCATATCTCTTGCTTCCTCATACTTCATACCGACAATGCCTGAGGTCGGGAAAACAATGCTCTGTTTACCCTTGCTGACAACGAGCTTGATCGTTGTGCCGACAGGAACTTTTTCGTTTACTCCAACATTCTGGTCGATGACATAGCCTTCCTCAACAGTCGAATCGTAAACCTCACTCTTTTCAAACTTGAAGTTCTTGCTGTTGTAGGTGTTGTCAACAATTTCGTTATACGGCTTTCCGACAAAGTTCGGAACATCGACAAGGTCGGAAACAGCCGTTGTGGTTGTTTCGTTATTCAGATCAATAACACCTGTCTGCCAGAGCACAAGGAATGCAATCGCAAGTACAATAATTACAGCAGCGGCGGCAATAACTGCGGAAGAACGGTTGTGACGCTTCTTTGCCGCTTCACGCTTGTTGTAGGTGTAGTCCTCTTCCTCCTCGTCCTCAATGCGCTGAGGAACAGGCTTTTTGATATTGACGGGAACAACGGGTTCAAAATCCATTCCTGCTCCTGCCGCACTCGGAGAAGCGGAAAGCTCCGCACGAAGCTCCTCAACCGTTCTTGTTCTGTCCTCGGGAAGGATCTGAAGGGCGTTTACAAGTCCGTTTATTACATAGGCCGGGAGCTGTTCGGCAAACTTGCCGGGAACCATAAGTCTGTCGTTGGTAACTCTTTCGGTTGCGTCAATCGGATCTGTGCCGATGAGCGTTCTGTAAAGAACGGCACCGAAGCCGTAAATATCCGTCCATGTTCCCTGTCTGCCTTCAAAGCCGTACTGCTCAAAAGCGGCATAGCCGTCATAAAGCTGACATTTAAGCTCGCTTCTTGCCGATCTAACCTGACTGATGCTGAAGCCAGTAATCCTGATCTTACCGTCAGGGGCAACAACGAGCGTTGAGGGAGAAATGCCTCTGTGGATAATGCCCGAAGCGTGGAGAGTTCCGAGGGTTGAAAGCACGGGCATAAGCAAAGGTCTCGCCTTTTCCCAGGAAATATAACCGACATTGTTTCTGAGAAGATATTCTCTGAGCGTAATGCCGTCAATATTTTCCGTAACAGCGTAGCAGGTGCCGTTGCCCTCGAGTATATCTCTGACCTTGATGAGCGCAGAAAGACCACTTAGGCGCATAAGCTTTCTCCACATTTCGGTAAAGCTTTGCAGACACTCGTTATAGATATTCTCGTTACCGGGAGCAGACTCCACGCCGAGCGTCTTGGGATCACGCAGTGCGATTCCCTCCGGGAAATATTCACGGATATTGACCGGCTCTCTTGTCGAGAGGTCAAGTCCCATATATGTTGCGCCGTCTCCGTTATACGAAAGGAGCTTGCCGACAAGATATCTGTTGCCCAGAACAGTTCTGATCGGAAGGTACGGCTCGATCTGCTTTGAATCGGCATGAAAACCGCAGTAAGGGCATTGCTTCTGAGTGCCGATGTCCTTCATACAGCTCATACATAAATTATCTGAATTGATCATTATATACCTTCTTCCGAAAACTCAGATTTATTTAGGTTATGATAACATTATAAGAGGATTTTGTCAAGTTCAGACAGTTTACAATAAGTTACAATATAACTCACATTTCAGGTTGAAATTTTTATTACTGTATGATACAATTAGAAAAAAATCCGGGGATGATAATTTTGGAAAAAAAGGAATTTAACAGGCTTGTAAGAGAGATTGAAACCCTTGAGCTTGACGACAACGAAAGAAGCAAACATTCGGGAAGCTTCATTTCTCTCCCCTGCGGCAACACTCATTATGAAATAAAAGGTGAAGGCGAGCTTGTCGTGCTTACTCACGGCTACGCAACGCCCTATGTAATATACGACAGACTTTTTGAGGCTCTGGTCAACAGCGGATTCAAGGTTCTTCGTTACGACCTGCTCGGCAGAGGTCTTTCCGAGCGTGTTTACGGCCCGTACACTCCCGAGCTTTTTGCCCGTCAGCTCAACGAGCTTACGAGAAAGCTTTTCGGTGACGAAAAATTCTACCTCGTCGGCACCTCAATGGGCGGTACTGTCACAACGTCATTCTGCAGATTTTATCCCGGCAGAGTTAAAAAGCTTGTTCTTCTCTCCCCTGCCGGAATGGACACCTTTAAGCCGCCTCTTTATATGAAATTATGCAAGATTCCCGGCTTCGGCAAGGCCTTCTTTAAAACCGTCGGCGGAAGAGTCCTGCTCGGTCACTGCTCCGGAGAGCTGAAAAATACCTCTCAGGAGGACAAGGATTACTACACAAGATACTATGCAGAATGTGCAAAATACAAGGGCTTTGTTTCAAGCACCTATTCCTCACTTATAAACTGCGTACTGAACACCAAGGAGGACACCGAGGGCTACAAGAGCGTCAATGCTCAGAACATTCCCGTGCTTGTTGTCTGGGGTACGGACGATCACACAATGCCGTACTATCAGATTGACAGAATGAAAGAGATACTTCCGAATGCAGAATACATAACGCTTGAGGATTCAGGTCACGATTTCGTCTATGACGAGGGCGACAAGGCGGCTGAAGCGGTTATTCCGTTTTTTAAAGATTAAACATTACACTATATTCAACAGGGCTGTCGCAATAAGATGAAGAAGCCGTTTTCTTCCGATGCCAGGCGTATGTGTATACGTCAAATCGGAAAAAACGGCTAAAAAGAAACATATATTTTTTTATTTTGTTCTAAATAAGAAATTCGAAGACTTGTATCGGTATTTAAGGCCAATACAAGTC
>JAXJRE010000264.1:0-2475 GCA_036310785.1 Acutalibacteraceae bacterium | reverse complement strand
GGCCACAGCGAGAGAAGAACTTACTTCGGCGACACAGACGTTACAGTTCACGACCGCACAAGAGCCGCTCTTGACAACGGTATGACGGTTATCCTCTGCGTCGGTGAATATCTTGAGCAGCGTGAGCAGAACATCACAATGGAGGTTGTTTCCTCTCAGGTTAAGATCGCTCTTGCAGGCGTTTCCAAGGAGGAGCTTGACAGAGTAATCATCGCTTACGAGCCTGTATGGGCTATCGGAACAGGCAAGACGGCTACTGCCGATCAGGCCGAGGAGGTCTGCAAGGCCATCCGTGAGCTTATTGCCGAGCTTTACGACAAGGAAGCCGCTGACAAGTTTGTTGTTCAGTACGGCGGATCAATGAATGCCAAGAATGCGGACGAGCTTCTTGACAAGGAGGATGTTGACGGCGGTCTTATCGGCGGCGCATCTCTCAAGGCTCCCGACTTTGCGGCTATCGTTAAGGCTGCAAGCAAATAATTTATCTGATAAAAAAACAGGGCTGGCGTATTCTGATGCAGAAAGATTTCTTACACCGAAAGTGTAAAAAGCTAAAAGGAGCGGATTTTCATTACCTTATCCGCCCTTGTCTGCTCCTGATGCGGCAGTCCTCTGATTTTGAAAGTGGTGAAATATTATGAAAAGACCTGTTGTATTATGCATTATGGACGGCTTCGGCATCAATCCCGGCGCAAACGGAAACGCGATCGAGGCCGCAAATACACCCAATCTTTCAAGGATTTTTAAGGAAAACCCGTTCACTACGATCGGCGCTTCCGGACTTGACGTCGGTCTCCCCGACGGTCAGATGGGTAACAGCGAGGTAGGTCATACAAACATCGGCGCAGGACGTGTTGTTTATCAGATGCTCGTCAAAATCTCCAAGTCCATTCAGGACGGCGATTTCTTCGAGAATAAGCCTCTCCTTGACGCCTGCGAAAACTGCAAGAAGAACGGTACGGCTCTCCACCTTGTCGGTCTTCTCTCCGACGGCGGCGTTCACAGCCATATTGAGCATCTTTTCGGACTTCTTGAAATGGCAAAGAGACAGGGACTTGACAAGGTTTACGTTCACTGCATTATGGACGGCCGTGACGTTTCCGTAACTTCGGGCGTGGGCTTTATCAAGGACGTTTACGACAAGACAAAGGAGCTCGGTGTCGGCGATATCGCAACGGTTATGGGACGCTACTACGCTATGGACCGTGACTTCGCATGGGACAGAGTTGAGAAGGCTTATGCTGCTATGGTCTACGGCGAGGGCATTCAGGCTGACTGCGCCGTTAAGAGCATGGAGGAATCCTACGCAAACGGCGTAACTGACGAGTTCATCGTTCCGACTGTCATCAACAAGGACGGCCTTATCAAGGAGAACGACAGCGTTGTATTCTTCAATTTCCGCCCCGACCGTGCAAGGCAGATCACAAGAACCTTTGTTGACGAGAAATTTGACGGCTTCGAGAGAAAGAAAGGCTTCTTCCCTCTGACATATGTATGTATGACTCAGTATGATGAGACCATGCCGAACGTAACGGTTGCGTTCCCTCCCGAGGAGCTTAAAATGACAATGGGTGAATACCTTGCTTCTCAGGGCAAGACTCAGCTCAGAATTGCCGAAACTCAGAAATACGCTCACGTTACATTCTTTTTTAACGGCGGCGAGGAAAAGACATTTGAGGGCGAGGACAGAATCCTTATCAATTCCCCCGATGTTGCAACCTTTGACCTCAAGCCGGAGATGAGCGCATACGAGGTTTGCGACGCAGTCTGCGAGCAGATCAAGTCCGATAAGTACGATGTTGTTATTCTCAACTTTGCTAACTGCGATATGGTCGGTCACACAGGAATTTTCGACGCCGCGGTTCAGGCTGTCGAGGCTGTTGACGAGTGCGTGGGCAGAGTTTGCGACGCGGCTCTGAGCATGGGCGGAGCAGTTCTTATCACCGCCGACCACGGTAATGCCGACAAGATGATCGGCGAGGACGGTAAACCGTTCACCCCCCATTCAACCAACCCTGTTCCCCTTTGCGTTGTCGGCTATGACTGCGAGCTCAAGGAGACGGGCAAGCTTTGCGACCTTGCTCCGACAATGCTTCAGATCATGGGACTTCCCCAGCCTAAGGAAATGACCGGCGAGTCGATGATTAAATAAAATAATCCAATCAGAACAGCTTTTTACCGATTCGGTAAGAAGCTGTTTTTACATATGTTTGTTGAAATGGTGCTTGCCTTTCTGCGGCTTGATTCGGAGTCTTCCGACTATGTTTTCAAAGAACACAATATCGACGATATTATCCGCTCCTCGGTCAAGCGTTTCTCTGCCGAATTCATTGAAAGAAAGCTCAGACTTGATTATACTCCGCTGAATAAAACGATTGTGACCGATGAAAAATGGTTTTCCTTCGTCATTGAGCAGTTACTCTCAAATGCTCTGAAATACACCCGTGAGGGCTGTATAAAGATTTATACGGACGG
>JAXJRE010000263.1:0-2682 GCA_036310785.1 Acutalibacteraceae bacterium | reverse complement strand
GAATTTGATGTTTCCGAAACGGGAATAGCTTCGGGCTATACTGCGGAGGGAACGTTGATCGGTCACCTTGTCAAGGGAGCAATGAACATTGAAAAGGTCGGCGAGGAGCTTGGCACGGACAGAGAGCTGCTGACTCTCGTTGAGCATATGGTAATCTCCCACCACGGCGAACCGGAATTCGGCGCGGCGGTCAGGCCGATGTTCCTTGAGGCTGATATCCTTGCACAGCTTGACCTACTTGACGCAAGGATTTATGAGATATCGCAGGCGGTTTCCGAGGTGGAGTCGGGCGAGTTTACGCCGAGACAGTGGGCGCTTGACAACAGGAAGCTTTACAATCACGGACTTAAAGAGATCAAGCCCAAAGCCGAGCTTTTGTGAGAGAAAAATCAGCATTTACCATAATAAAATCAGGGAGGCTTTTATTTGAAAAAGTTACTCAGCATTTTTTGGTGGCTGTAATTTTTGCGGGGTGTACCGCAACGGCATTTGCACAGCAGATCAATTCCGCCGACTGCGATATTCTCTGCGTTCAGGAGGATTTCAATTTCCACTCGATCCTGAAAAACAATCTTGATATGGAGTATGCAACCGAGACGAGCGGCGGCGCGGCGATCGGTGACGGACTGAACTTTTTCTCAAAATATCCGATTTACAATGTCGGCAGAGTTGAGTGGGAGTCCGCCTACGGAGTTTACGGCTGCGGAATGGACGAGCTGACTCCGAAAGGCATACTCTACTGCACGGTTGAAATCGCCGACGGAGTTTACATTGACGTTTACAATATCCACGCTCATGGGATACGCTCGATCACGTTTATTACCGTGACGGCGCAGGTGTTTCGTTCGAGCTTGCCGAGGCGGTTTACGAGGGCTTCGACTGTGACGGAATCACATGGGACGGACATCTCTCCGATCATGCGGCGGTTGTAACGAAGCTTGAATACACCGTCAATTCCGATGAAACAATATCGCCCGAGAGCAAACAGACAGAGAATTTCGATCTCGGCGAATACATAACAAAGGCAATCCAGACGTTATCCGCAACTCTGGTTAAGGCAATAATCAATCTGCCCGATCTGATTATAAACGGATTGGACTTGCTTAAATAATAGATAGGAGTAATTATGGACTGGACAGAAGTTAAAATCAACATCAATTCAAAGGACGTGGAAACTGCAGGCAACATCGCTCAGATGGTCGTTCCCTACGGAATATATATCGAGGATTACAGCGACCTTGAACAGGCGGCATGGGAGATCGCCCATATTGACCTCATTGACGAGGATCTGCTTAAAAAGGACAGGAACAAGGCGACTATCCACGTCTACATTTCTCCCGAAGAAAACCCTGCCGAGGCGGTTGCGTTCCTCTCCGAACGCTATAACGCAGAGGGTATAGAGCACGATATCGACCTCAGCGTTTGCAGAAATCAGGACTGGGAGAACAACTGGAAGGAATACTTCAAGCCGATGCCCGTCGGAGAAAAACTGCTTATCAGACCTGTATGGGACAACGACTACGATCCGCAGGGCAGAACCGTCCTTGATATTGAGCCGGGACTCGCTTTCGGCAGCGGCGGTCACGACACAACCCGTCTCTGCCTTGAAACGCTTGAGGGACATATCACCCCCGAGGTTGAGCTGCTTGATATCGGCTGCGGAAGCGGTATTCTCGGAGTTGCGGGACTTCTCCTCGGCGCAAAGAGCGCAACGGGAGTTGACATTGACGAGCTTGCCGTGAAGACAGCAAGGGAAAACGGCGAAATCAACGGCTTCACAGAGCCGAAATTCACCGTCTTTCAGGGTAATCTGACCGATAAGGTCAAGGGCAAATATGACATTGTTGTTGCCAATATAGTTGCGGATATAATCGTGATGTTCACCAAGGACGTGGGCAAATTTCTCAAGGAGGACGGTCTCTACATCACATCGGGAATAATCGACACAAGAGAACCCGATGTGCTTGCCGCATTTGAAGAATACGGATTTGAGGTCGTCGGCAGACACGAAAGTAGCGGATGGCTTTGCTTTGAAACGAGGCTGAAAAAATGATTTATTTAAATTCAGGGGACATCGTTCTTTTTTCGGGCGACTCGATCACCGACGGCAACCGAGGCAGAAAAATGGACTGCAATCACATTATGGGACACGGATATCAGTTCATTGTTTCCGCAAGGCTTGCCTATGATAATTCCGAGCGCAGACCTAAGTTTATCAACAAGGGATATTCGGGCGCAACGATGGGCAAGCTGCTTGAAACATGGCAGGAGGACGTTATAGCTAACCGCCCGACGGTTCTCAGTATTCTTGCCGGCACGAATGACGGTCTTTTCGGCTTTCAGAACGGACTTACCGTTTCCGAGGTCGAAAAAAGATATGAGAATAATCTCACAAAGGCTGTCAGGCAGACAAGAGAAGCGTTGCCGGACACAAAAATAATAATCTGTGAGCCGTTTTATTTTCCACTTTCAAAGGACGATTTATCCTACCGATATACTCCGCATATCGAATGTGAAGCCGAATTTGAAAGACCCGATTCAAGCGAAACAACGGAGCAGATGAAATATAAATCAGAGGCAATTTCGCTGACGAGAAAAGCGGCAAAGAGAGTTGCCGAAAGCGAGGCGGATGTTTTTGTTCCGCTCTATGAAAAGCTTGCGGAAAAGATTTCAGGAACAAAG
>JAXJRE010000262.1:0-4862 GCA_036310785.1 Acutalibacteraceae bacterium | reverse complement strand
TCAAGACCGCTGATTTCCTCCTCAACGCTGACTCTCAGACCGATTGTTTTCTTGATAAGGATAAACGTTACCGTCATACATACCGTTGTCCATGCGGCAACAGCAACAAGACCGAGGCACTGAACGCCGAAGAATTTCAAGCCCTCTGCGGCCTCACCTCTTATAAGACCGTAAATCAGTCCGTTTACGCCTGTCGGAGCTTCGGAAGTAGCCAAAAGACCTACGGCAACAGTTCCCCACATTCCGTTACACATATGTACGGCAACCGCGCCGACGGGATCGTCGATGTGGAGCTTGATATCAATAAACTCAACAGCCACAACAACCAAGATACCGGAAACAACGCCGACTACGACCGAGCCGAGTGCGTCAAGGCTTGCACAGCCTGCGGTGATACCGACAAGTCCTGCAAGAGAAGCGTTAAGGCACATTGAAACATCGGGCTTGCCGTTCTTGATCCAGGTGAAAATCATACAAACTACGGTTGCAACACCGGGAGCAATGGTCGTTGTAAGGAAGATAGAGCCGAGCTCGTCAACGGAGGTTGCCGCCGCACCGTTAAAGCCGTACCAGCCGAACCAGAGAATGAAAACTCCGAGTGCGCCGATCGTGATAGCGTGACCGGGAATCGCATTGACCTTCTTGACCTTGCCGTCCTTGCCCTTTGTATATTTGCCGAGACGGGGTCCGAGGATTATTGCACCGATGAGGGCGGCGATACCGCCTACCATATGAATAGCGGTTGAGCCTGCGTAATCAATGAAACCGAGCTGATAAAGCCAGCCCTTGCTGTTCCAGATCCAGCCTGCCTCAATCGGATAAACAACGAGTGAAATTACTGCCGAATAAACGCAGTAGGAAACAAATTTTGTTCTTTCCGCCATGGCACCGGAAACGATAGTTGCCGCCGTGGCGCAGAAAACAAGATTGAAAACAAAGCTTGAAGCATTTTCCTTGATAAATGAGCCGAAATCGTTGAAAATCTGCAAATCGGGAACTCCGATAAATCTGAAAAAATAGTTTTCACTCATCATCAGCGAGAAGCCGAGAAGCGAGAAAACAACTGTTCCTATACAGAAATCCATCAAATTTTTCATTATAATATTACCGGCATTCTTCGCACGGGTGAAGCCTGTCTCGACCATTGCGAAGCCTGCCTGCATGAAGAATACCAACGCCGCACCGATAAGGTACCACACGCTGAATACGCTGTCGTTTACTGCGGATAATACGCTTTCCATAAAAATAACCTCCTAAAAAAAGAAAGCACCTCGGCGAGTCTGTCCGGACTTTAAACACGCCATTGTGCTTTTTCAAAGGGCATTGCGGCTATTGCCGTAAAAATAAAGATAAGCGCCGTTGGAATTTCCAACGACGCCTTTGCCCTATGCCGAGATTATACCACTGTTTTTTTATTTGTCAATAGTTTATCAAATATTTTTTCAGAAACGGTAGCTGTATGATTTTTCCGCCTCGTTGAAGTCTAAGGTTATTCCGAATACCGATTTGATAATTTCGGAATTGTAAAGACTGTCCGGAGCTGAATCGGCGACTATTTTGCCCTCATTCATAACAATTATTCTGTCCGAAAAGGTAAAGGCAAGCGGAAGATCGTGCAAGACCGTCACTATTCCCTTTCCCGAATCGGCAAGACCTCGCAAGGTATTCATCAAACCGAGCTGATGCGAGATATCAAGATAGGTTGTCGGCTCGTCAAGAAGAATGTAATCCGTAGCCTGAGCCAAAGCCATTGCGATATAGACATTCTGCCGCATACCCCCCGAAAGAGAAGAAAGACTTCTGTCCGCATAATCGGTAACACCTGTTTTCACCATAGCGTCAAGCGCCGCCCTGCGATCCTTTTCAGTATATCTTCGGGGATAGCCGAGATGCGGAAATCTGCCGTGGAGAACAAGCTGTTCAACCGTCATATCGGGCGTACCCTTGCCCTGTGAAAGATAAGCAATAATCCTTGCGGTTTCTTTATGCTTCATTTTTGTCAGGGACTCACCGTCGGCAAAAAGCTCTCCCGAATCAGGTGTTACTATTCCGACTGCGGTTTTAAGCAAGGTGCTTTTGCCCGATCCGTTAGGGCCGATAACCGATGTAAGCTTACCCTTATCGAAGCTGACGGAAACGTCCTTCAGAAAAGGTGATTTGCCGTAACCCGAGGTAATTTTCTTAAATTCAAGCACGGGAGTGTCCTCCCTTCCCCTTTATCAGGATAAATATGAAGAACGGGGCGCCGAGGAACGCCATGATTATTCCGACAGGAATTTCGTAGGGTGAAAAGGCAGTCCTTGCCAGCGTGTCGCAGAGTGTGACAAAGCTTGCGCCGAAAATTGCGCAAAGCGGCAGAAGTCTTGATGCCTTTCCGCCCGAAAAACGCCTGACAATATGCGGAACGATAAGTCCGACAAAGGAAAGCAGGCCTGCAATACTGACCGCACAGCCTGCAAGCAGGGCGGCAAGGATAAGAAAAACAAAACGCATCAGAGCCGTATTCATTCCGAGACTCACGGCATTGTCATCGCCGAGAGTGAGCACGTCAAGCTCGTTCGTCAGAGTAAACAAAATCAACAGCGTGACAGAAACGATAATCGCCGCAGGAATGAGTTTATTAACCGTGACGGCGGAAAAATCGCCGATTTTAAAATCCCTGCTGAGAACGGCAATATCCGTGTTAAAGGTCACGACCGTATCGGAAACCGCATTGAAAAAGGTATTCAGCGCAACGCCGATAAGTATTACCGTACCTCTCGACGCTCCGAGCTTTTTTGAAACAAGGCTGACCGTCATAACCGCCGCAAAAGCTCCGACAAAGGAAAACAGCGAAAGCCGCCATCCGCCGAAAATGCCGAAGGCTGTGCAAAGCGTGACCGCAAGTCCTGCGCCCGAATTTACGCCGATAATGCTCGGTGAGGCAAGTCGGTTTGCAAGGGTTGCCTGGATAACTGCGCCCGAAACAGCAAGAGCCGCACCGCAGACCATACAGGAGGCGGTACGGGGTATCCTGACATAGCGAAATATCCTGTCCGCACTCTCCCCTGTTGTGCCGTTTGTAATGAAACTCCAAAGCTCGGAAAGCGACAGAGGCGTACTGCCAAGCAGTACGCCGAGAAAAGCCGAAACAATCAGACAAACCAATCCGACCGAATACAGAAGCTTTATTTTATTTTTTTCGCAGGATCTCAACGAGTTGTTCATATGCTTCCGCCCACCGAGCGTTGGGTTTAAGGTTGAATAGCCTTTTATCCATAAAATACAGTCTGTTTTCCTTGACCGCTTCAAGCTCACCCCACGCCGGATTTTCCTCCATCACACTTGAAAGCTTGTTCTTTGCCGCCTCGGTATCATCGCCCATGACCACAACAAAAATGCGGTAAGGCTCACGGCTGATAATACTCTCAATACTCAGTTTTTCAAGCAGGGTTTTATCGCTGTCCGCAATATTGACACAGCCTAAATCGGCAAGCATCTCTCCAAGTACGGTACCCTTACTTCCCTTTGCCTTGACGAAGCCTGCCGAGGCACGGAGTATGAGAACGGTACGCTCGTTTTCGGGAATGTTTTCCTTTGCAAAATCTGATTTTATATCATCAATCTGCTTTTTGATATTCAAACCGTTCTGTTCGTAGAGATCCTCTCTGCCCGTGATGTCCGTGCAGACCTTGAGCATTGCAAGGTAATCTTCAAACGAGGACACATCGAAATAAGCAACGGTGATTCCTGCGTTTTCAAGCGGCTCTTTCATTTCAACATCTGCCGCCGTGGACGAGCTTGCAATGACAAAATCGGGATTTGCGGAAAGCAAAAGCTCAAGATTGGGAGAATGTGCGCCGCCGAGGTTTACTGCGTCGGGCAGGTCGAGTCCGAAATCGTCCCATGCGTCGTCGGCAGAGGCGCAGACAGTACCGCCGGCAAGCGTCCAGACGTCGGCAAAGCTTCCGATCAGTGTCGCAACACGCTCAGGATTTTTCTTGACCGTGATTTCTCTTTCCAATGCGTCGGTAAAGGTCACTGTGTCGCTTTCCTCTTTCTGCGGTGCTTTTTCCGCACAGCCGCAGAACAGCGAAAACATAACGACAGCCGACAAAAACCAAGCGATAACGCTTTTAACCGATAAGCTTCTTTTCAACATAATCAAAGCCAAGCCTTTCAACGGTATCGGCAAATCTCTCGCCCGCAGCTCCCTCGTCACGGAAGAGGAACATTGCTTTTTCGATAACCTCAAGAACCTCGTCCTCAGAGGTAAATATTTTTGAAAGCGCCTTGCCCTGTGCGCTCTTTTTGCCCCAGCGGCCGCCTATGCAGATCTTGTAACCCTCGCTCGCAGTCTCGAATGCGCCGAAGGGACACTTCTTATGACAGCGTCCGCACCTGTTACAAACATCGGGATCAACGCTGATCTTTCCGTCCGAGAGCTTTGCCGCCTTAATCGGGCAGTTAATCTCAACGGCACATTTTTTACAGCCACGGCACTTTTCCTTATCGGGGGTGAAGATGCGCTGACCGATAACTCCGATATCGTTGAGGTCGGGCTTTACGCAGTTATTCGGACAGCCGCCGACTGCGATCTTGAACTTGTGAGGAAGCACAACATCACGGTAACCTACATAAAACTTTTCGTGGATTTTAAGGCTGAGCGAATATGTGTCGATAAGACCGAAAACGCAGGTCGTACCCTTGCAGGAAACAACGGGACGAACCTTTGCGCCCGTACCGCCCGTTTCAAGTCCTCTGTCCTTCAGGAAAAGGATCAGTTCGGGGATTTTATCATAGGGAACGCCCTGAATTTCAACTGTCAGACGGCCTGTCATGGCAACCTCGGATGAGCCGAACTTGTCCGCCGCCTCGGCGAT
>JAXJRE010000261.1:0-3449 GCA_036310785.1 Acutalibacteraceae bacterium | reverse complement strand
GTATGGTTCCTGCAGAGCTTTGATACTCATTTCAATCCTGTTGTTAACTCGGCAGACAGCATACTTGCGAAGATATCGGGCTTGTTATCTCCCGTTTTTGCTCCGCTCGGCTTCGGCGACTGGAGATTTTGTACCGCATTGATATGCGGATTTATGGCAAAGGAAAGCGTCGTTTCAACCATGGAGGTGCTGTTTACGGGAAGTATTGCTTCCGTTCTGTCACCATTGGCGGCGGCTTCAATGCTCGTGTTCAGCCTGCTTTACACCCCCTGCGTTGCGGCGATCGCCTCAATCAGGAGGGAGCTTGGCGTTAAGTGGGCAGGCGGAGTTGTCATATGGCAGTGCGTTGTCGCATGGCTGGCGGCATTCCTTGTTCATCTTATCGGAACGGCGGTAGGTTTATAATGAATATCTGGGATTTTATAGTCGGCGCAGTCCTGGTTGCGGCTGTTGTCGCTGCGGTATATATATCGCACAGACGGAAGAAAAACGGCGGCGGATGCTGTGGAGATTGCAGTCGGTGCAGTAACTGCACAATAAAAAAAGACGGGGACGGTCAGCGAAAAAATGAGCAATAATAATACGGAAATATTCTCAAAATATTTTGACGAGCTGACGCTGACGGAGCTGTATGAAATTATAAAGGCGAGAGTGCAGATATTCGTGGTAGAGCAGGATTGTCCGTACCAGGATCTTGACGATATTGATTACCGCAGTCTGCATATTTTCAGCAGGACAGACGGTAAAATCACCGCATATCTCCGTGCGTTTCAAAAGGACGCCGAAACCGTGCAGGTCGGCAGGGTGCTTTCGCTTGAACACGGCAAAGGTCACGGCGGCAAGCTTCTTCACGACGGGATTAAATCTATCAAAGAAAAGATGAATCCCAAGAAAATTTATATCGAGGCTCAGACTCATGCGATCGGATTTTATGAGCGTGAGGGCTTTTGCGTATGCTCCGGGGAATTTCTTGAGGACGGAATACCTCACAAAGCTATGGAGCTTACATTTGACAGGGGACTGTCGCACTAAGCGGCGTCCCTTTAATTTCTGAGGTATTTACTTTCAATCACTTTTTTGATAAAATAACTATATTATTTTCGGTTTGTCGAGGTGTTTATGAAAAAAATCGTTGTAGGAATTTTGGCTCACGTTGACGCAGGCAAAACAACGCTTGCCGAGGCGATGCTTTATCGGACGGGTAAGCTTCGCAAAATAGGTCGTGTCGATCACGGTGACACGGCTCTGGATACCCATGCTCTTGAGCGTGAGCGCGGAATAACGATTTTTGCAAGTCAGGCGGTTTTCTCGACGGATAAAACAGAAGTCACCCTGCTTGACACTCCCGGTCACGTTGATTTTTCCTCGGAGACGGAGCGCACCCTCTCTGTGCTCGATTATGCAATTCTCGTCATCAGCGGACTTGACGGAGTTCAGCCTCATACACGCACCCTTTGGAAGCTCCTGAAAGCCTATAATGTGCCGACCTTTGTTTTTGTGACAAAGATGGACTTCGCACGAAAAAGCGGTGAGGAGATTATCGACAACCTCAATTCCGAGTTGGAGGGTGAGTTTGTCAATTTCGGCAACAGGGCGGCGATCAATGAGGGACTTGCCCTGTGCAGCGAAAAGCTTATGGAAAAATACCTTGAGGGTGAAGAAGTAACCGATTCTGAAATTGCGGAAGCGGTCAAGGTGAGGCAGGTGTTCCCGTGCTTTTTCGGTTCGGGACTGAAGCTTGACGGAATTGATGAGTTCCTTGACGCTTTGGATAACTACACTATTGAAAACGATTATCCCAACACTTTCGGCGCAAGGGTGTTCAAGATAAGTCACGATCCACAGGGTGTACGGCTTACCCACATCAAGGTGACAGGCGGCTCAATAAAGGTCAGAGAAATGATCGGCGAGGAAAAAATCAGCGGAATGAGGATATATTCAGGCTCAAAATTCGTGACGGCGGATTGCGTTGAGGCGGGAGAAATCTGTGCTCTGACGGGACTTGCCAAAACGCACAACGGGCAGGGACTGGGCTTTGAAGCGTCGGGAAACGAGCCGATGCTTGAGCCTGTTATGAATTATCGGGTTGTTTTGCCGAAAGGCTGTGACGCTCAGACGATGCTCCCGAAATTAAGGGAGCTTGAGGAGGAAGATCCTCAGCTTCACGTCACCTGGAACAGCCATCTTCAGGAAATCCATGTCGGACTAATGGGCGAGGTACAGGCGGAAATACTTAAAAGCATTGTTGACGAGCGTTTCGGAGTGAAGATCGAAATTGATTCGGGCAGGGTAATGTATAAGGAAACGATAACCGACACCGTGGAGGGCGTCGGACACTATGAGCCGCTCAGGCACTATGCGGAAGTGCATCTGATAATGAAACCCTTGCCGAGGGGAAGCGGACTGAAATTTGCGAGCGATTGCAGTGAGGATACGCTTGACCGAAATTGGCAGAGATTGATTCTTATGCACCTCGGCGAAAAACAGCATCTCGGAGTGCTGACGGGATCGCCGATAACCGATATGAAAATCACTCTTGCGGCGGGCAGGGCGCACATAAAGCATACCGAGGGCGGAGATTTTCGTCAGGCGACCTATCGTGCGATCAGACAGGGACTTATGCAGGCGAAGTCGAAACTGCTTGAACCGTGGTATTCGTTCAGACTTGAAGTTCCGAGTGAGCAGATAGGCAGGGCGATCAACGATATCAGAATGAAGTCGGGCGAATTTGAGCCGCCCGAGGATATGGGAGGAATATCAGTTCTCAGGGGCAAAGCACCCGTTACCTCGCTCAACGGCTATGCCTCGGAGGTTGCGGCATATACGGGCGGCAGGGGCAGACTTTACTGCGAGAATGCAGGCTACGATGACTGCCACGATGCGGAAAAGGTGATTGCCGAGCTTGCATACGATCCCGAAGCCGACCTTGAAAACACTCCCGATTCGGTTTTCTGCGCCCACGGCGGCGGCTTCGGCGTCAAGTGGGATAAGGTTTCTGAATATATGCACCTTGAAAGCTGTTTGAAAAAAGAAAAGCCCTACACTCCGCCCGTCAACCGCAGAAATCTGCATATTGACGACAAGGAGCTTGAGGCGATTATGGAGCGTGAGTTCGGCAAGCCCAAGTATGAGCTTTACCGTCCCACGGCAAAAAAGAGCGAAAACGAATACTCGGATTTTGACCTGACCGATCGGAAAAGCTATGTGCTTGTTGACGGATATAATGTGATATTTGCGTGGGATGATCTCAAAAGCCTTGCCGACACCGACCTTGGAGCTGCGAGAGAACGGCTGATGGAGATAATGTGCAATTACAGCGCATACACAAAGAACAATGTTGTCCTCGTTTTTGACGCATACAAGGTGCCGGGCAACACGGGCGAAAGATTTGATTTCCACAATATTCACGTTGTCTACACCAAAGAACGTGAGCTGGGCGATGTATATAT
>JAXJRE010000260.1:0-4583 GCA_036310785.1 Acutalibacteraceae bacterium | reverse complement strand
TTGTAGCCCATCTTCTTCTGCCTGTTGTTCATTGCCGCCGCCTCGATGATAATCGAAATATTACGTCCCGGTGTGACGGGAACAACACATATCGGAACGTCAATTCCGAGAATGTTCATCGTCTCATTATCAAGTCCGAGTCGCTCATAGTTCTTTTCCGGGTTCCACGGCTCAAGCTGAATGACCATATTGATCTTTTCGGAGACCTTGACCGAGCCTATACCGAAAAGCCTTCTTGCGTTGACAACGCCGACACCCCTCAGCTCAATGAAGTGCCTGATGTTTTCAGGCGCAGAGCCTACCAGCGTTTTGTGCGATACCTTTCGGATCTCAACAGCGTCGTCGGCAACGAGGCGGTGACCTCTCTTGATAAGCTCAAGTGCGGTTTCGCTCTTACCCATACCGCTCTCGCCCATTATCAACACGCCCTCGCCGTAAACCTCGACAAAAACTCCGTGACGTGTAATTCTCGGAGCAAGCTCAACGCTCAGATATGATATCAGGGTTGACATACAGCTCGATGTTCCGTCGGTCGTTTTAAGCAGAGCTACGCCGTGTTTTTTTGCCAGCTCTATTGTATCCTCGTGATATTCCAGTCCCCTCGTCAGAATGATCGCAACAGGTTTTTTTGAAATAAGCCTTTTTACCTTTCTGAGTCTTTCATCGGGCTTGAAGGAATTGAGATATTCAATCTCGGAAACTCCCATGATCTGAATACGGTCGGGATCAAAGTATTTCGTGAAGCCCGAAAGCATCAGACCGGGACGGTTGATCTCCGAGGACGAAACCAATATTTCCGACGGATCAGCCGGTGTGTATTCAACATCAAAGCCGAGGACATCAATGATCTTTTTAAGTGATATGGTATATTTAGCCGCCATAAGACCACTCCGTAAAACATATTTGATCCATACGAAGTATATTATACAATATTTGTTTCTATCTTCCAATAGTTTTTTTAAAAATTTTAAAAAAATAAACGCCGGTCAAGCCGACGTTGAAATATATCCGGATATCATAATCTCGTCATCAGGTATTCTACCGCTGAATCCAGAAATTTGTTTACCGATAGCCATACATTGACATAGTCCAAAAGCAGAAACATTATCAGTCCGACGGAAATAACAAGGTAGATGATGAACACCCATGTGTGATCACGCAAAAGCGCAAGTATGCCCCATATGAACAGCCCAAAAAGTAAAAGGACTGCAAAAATTATACCGATTTTCACTATCAATGTCAGCGGATGGGAAAAAACAACATTTGCTAAAGCGATATCGACAACCGAAATTGCCGCAAACATAACTATCGCACAAACTATTCCTATGAAATACGGCAAAGCTCCGCTTGTTTTTCCTTTGTAATATTCCTTTGTGTCAACGGTCTGCACCTCAGACGGAACAGCTCCGCTGTCTTTTTTATGTTCAAATTTATTGCAAATACTTTTAGGATCGGTAAGATTTCGATGATAAAAACTGCAATATCCTTTTTCGCTCAGACCTCTTGAAAAATGAATACAATTTTCACAAGTGACTTTCTCCTCATCAGCCATATGATCACTCCATCTTTTTTCTTATTCCATATTAACATATTTAATATGCTTTGTCAAATTTCGATAATAATTTCATCACAATTTATATATTATTACGACAAAGATGGACATATTTTGTGGTGTTTTGCATCAAAAAGATGTTGTAAATAATTGTAAAAATGCGAAAATGGCGGAAACCGAAATACGATCTCCGCCATTTGTTAAATCAAGACTTAAACTTCGAGCTTGTATGTCCAGCCCATATCGTCCTCAACATGGCCTGTCTGCATACCGTAAAGGGTATCGTAAAGTTTCTGAGCAACAGGTCCGACCTTGCCGTCGGCAACCTGATGATCCTCGCCCATGTAATAGAGCCAGCCGATCGGAGAAATAACTGCGGCTGTTCCGCTTGCGAAGACCTCTTTGAGAGTACCGTTCTTGGATGCCTCACAAACATCGTCGATTGAAAGACGTCTCTCGGAGACCTTGATGCCCCACTTTTTGAGAAGCTCGATAACCGACTTTCTTGTGATACCGGGAAGAATTGTACCCATCAGCGGAGCGGTAATAACCTCGTCGCCGATCATAAAGAAGGCGTTAGAAGTACCGATCTCCTCAACATATTTATGCTCTGCGGCGTCAAGCCAAAGAACATCTTTACAGTTGTGCTCCATAGCCTTTGCGGAAGCTCTCATACCGCCGGCGTAGTTACCGCCGCACTTTGCGAAGCCTGTGCCGCCGACAGCCGCACGGATAAACTCGTCCTCAACGTAAATTCTTGTGGTCTGAAGTCCGCCGTCGTTAGCCGCATAGTAAGAGCCTACGGGGCAAAGGATTATAATAAAGCGATAATGCTTAGCAGGAAGAACGCTGAAAGAAACCTCGTCACCGAAAATGAACGGTCTGATGTAAAGAGACGTACCCGGCTCTGACGGTACCCAGTCCTTGTCAACTTCAACAAGCTGCTTGATAGCGTCGAAGAAGATATCCTTTTCCATATGAGGAATACACATACGGTCGTTGGTTCTGTTCATTCTTTCAAAGTTTTGGTCAGGTCTAAAAAGCTGAATATCTCCCGACGGAGTTTTATATGCTTTCATGCCCTCAAACATCATCTGCGCGTAATGAAGCACGCAGGAGGCAGGCTCAATGGCGATCGGCTCATGCGGAACAATTCTTCCGTCGTGCCAACCCTGTCCCTCGTCGTAATCGATAATGAACATATGGTCGGTGAAGTATTTGCCGAAACCGAGCTTAGTCTGATCCGGCTTCTCCTTCGAGTGTGTTGTTCTTGTTACTGGAAATGTATACATTTCTAACGCTCCTTTCAAAGCATAATTTACAATTCATAAATATCCGGTTTTCTGTCATTGAAAACGTTTATTGAATTTCTGATGTCCTTAATTATTCCGAAATCACATTCGGCTGTGATAACCGTTTCCTTATCGTCAGCCAAGGCAAGCGGCTCGCCCCACGGATCAATGATCTGTGAATGTCCGCCAAAAACAGCTTCGGGAGTTTTTCCGCAGGAGTTGCAGCATACGACAAACATCTGGTTTTCGATCGCCCTTGCCCTTGTCAGCGTGACAATGTGATTTGCCCTTGCAAGCGGCCACTGTGAAACCATAAACAGCATTTCAATTCCCCTGAGCGCAAGACTTCTGATAAGCTCGCAAAAACGGATATCGTAGCAAATAACAATTCCGCAGCTGTGTCCGTCAAGCTCAAAGGTCACAAGATTTTTTCCGAAATTGAAATACTTGTGTTCGTCCATCGGGGTAAAAAGATGAGTTTTGTCGTATTCGGCAACGACCTCGCCCTTACGGTTAAAGACAACGGCGGTATTAAAAATTCCGCCGTTCTTCTCGTTGGCGATACTGCCGGCAACGATATTGACATTCAGCTCCTTGGCAAGAGCGGAAAAGGTCTTTTTTACCCTTTCGCCGTCCTTTTCGCAGTAGTCACCGAGATCCTCTTTCGGGTAATATCCCGTTGACCAGGTCTCCGGAAGAACGAGAGTGTCGGGTTTCTCCTTCTCAACCGTTTCCCTTATAAGCCCGAGAGCCTGAGAATAGTTGTATTCAACGTCCCTGAGCCTCATATCAAGCTGAACGCAGGAAACCTTCATCTTATTATTCATAGTCATAACCGGCTTTCAATGCGCCCTTGTTAACGTCAAGCAGATCAAGATGACGTGCAGAAACGACCTTTTTGAGAGCCGCATCGGTATTGTCGATCGAGAACTGAGGCACTTCTCTGAGCACCTTACCCGTGATGATCATATTGGCAAGCGTGGGCGTACCGTTATCGTTTGCAAGCTTGGTTGCAGGAATATAATAAACGTCTACGTCGCTTCTGTCAACCTTCTTTTCAATCATTGTAGAATCGACAAAAATTTTTCCACCGCTGACAACTTCATTTTCATATTTTTCCAATGAGGGAAGATTCATAGCAACAAGCACATCGGGCTTGTCAACTATCGGAGAACCGATAGGATCCTCGCTGATGATAACGGAGCAGTTCGCCGTGCCGCCTCTCATTTCGGGACCGTAGGACGGGAGCCAGCTTACCTGCCTGCCCTCGATCAATCCCTTGTATGCAAGGAATTTTCCGGCGAAGAGAATACCCTGTCCGCCGAAGCCTGCGAATAACATTCTGCAAGTGTCGCTCATTTCTCTTCCTCCTTTGCGTAGATGTCCTTATAAACTCCGAGAGGATAGTAAGGGATCATATTTTCTTCCGCCCAGTCAAGAGCCTTCTGAGGAGTCATACCCCAGTTTGTCGGGCAGGTCGAAATTACCTCAACGAGTGAAAAGCCTTTGCCCTCGATCTGATTTTGGAAAGCCTTTTTGATAGCTTTCTTTGCGTTTCTGACATTCTTGACGTTGTTTACGGCAACTCTCTCAAGATAAGCCGCACCGTCAACGTTGGAAAGAAGCTCGCAGACCTTGACGGGATAGCCTACGGTGTTGACGTCTCTGCCGTAGGGAGAGGTCTGAGTGACCTGACCGGGAAGAGTTGTCGGAGCCATCTGACCGCCTGTCATACCGTA
>JAXJRE010000259.1:0-4631 GCA_036310785.1 Acutalibacteraceae bacterium | reverse complement strand
GTCATACTCCTTTCAATTTCTGCGGAATGTTATTTTCCGAGATTATATTTTTCACGCTTGCAAAAAGAATCGGCTTCATCTCCGTAATGCCAAACGGTGATTCAAACACAAGGGAATCGTAGCATACCGAGCCGACGAGGGTTACAATAAGGTAGATACGCTTGAGCGTATCCTGTTCGCTGAAGCCGTTTTCGCTGTTTTCCTCGACAAGCTCGTCAATCATGGCTTTCAGCTCGTCGTCCTCGATGCTTGTGAAATAACTCAGGCAGGAGGAGAAATTCTTACCGATAAGGGTAATGATCTCTTTGTGCTTTTCAAGATAATCGACAATCCTGTCCGTTATGAAAACCATCTGCTCGGGGAAGGACATTGACAGATTCTCTTTCTTCTTTTTAAGCTCCTCAAGCACATATTTCAGAACGAGCGCACCTTTTCGGATGATTATACGATCCATAAGGTCGTGCTTATCCTTGAAATAGAGATAAAAAGTACCTTTTGCAATTCCCGCCTTTTTAACAACGTCGTCAATCGACGTGTTCTTGAAGCTTTTTTCGATAAAAAGCTCGTATGCGGCGTCAAGGATATTTGTTCTTTTGTTCTGCTGTTTTTCCGTAATTTTACTCATATGGCATTTCTCCGTAAATAAAATGACTATCAGTCATTTTTGCTTTGCTTTATATTATACGCAAAAATGACTAATAGTCAATATTATTTTTTAAATTTAATAAATTGTTAATATTTCAGTTGAGAATATACGCCGACAGGTTCAGATAAGCCGCAAACGTGAGCCACAGAAGATACGGAATTTGCAGCAGTCCTGCCGTCTTGTTGACCCGGTAGAACATTATTATCATTGCGAGCGAGAATGCCCACAGAATAATCAGCCATATGAAAGAGAAAAGATATGCGCCGAGAGAAAAGAAGAAAACAGGCCACATAAAATTCATTGCAAGCTGAATTACATAGACGGCAAGGGGCTGTCTTGCCTCGGTTTTGTCTTTTTCGTAAACGAGGTATGAGGAAATTCCCATAAGAATATACAAAAGCGTCCACACGACAGGGAAAAGCCAGTCGGGAGGCGAGAGGGGCGGCTTGACTGCGGTTTCGGAATAGCTTTTAAAGCCTTCTTGTGAAATCAGCGAGGATATTCCGCCGACGGCAAGGGGAATGAGAACGGCGATGATGAGCCGCTTGAAGTTTATGCTCGTTTTGAAAGTCAAAAAAACCACACCTTTCGTATCACTATGATAATAGTATATACAAAAAGGTGTGAGTATTATTCGTTATTCAATTACATTTTCGACCGTTCCGCCGTTTTTCATACTCTTGTCGGCACGGAAAACGGTCAGATGACCTTTCATGGAATCCTCAATAGAGGTGCAGGAGACGGACATCTCGTTGTCACGGACATAGCGGACAAAATCCCTTGACAGCTCAATATCTCCGCCGCCGTGTGAATCGTCCCTGACGCTGACGTCAACCGTGCGGTCAAGATGCTCACATCCGGGACGGGGATCAATGAGCGAAACGGTGAACTTGCCCGATTCGAGGGTTCCGAAAATTTCGCCCTTAGTGCCGATAATATGTATCTTTCTTTGGGGAATAGCCGCTCCGCCGATCATATTGTGAGTTCCCGTTGCTCCGCTTTTAAACTGCACAGCCACGCTCTGATGATCGACGACGTTGTTGTCGCTCTTGTATGCGCAGACGCCGTATGGACTTGTTTTCAGAAGCTCAATTTTGTCCTCGATCGTAGCGTTTTCCCTGTCCTCCAGCTTGTCCCATACATAGAACGACCAGCGGTCGGGATGATCTATATACAGCCGCTTTGCCGAATAAAGGCAGGTGTCGCAAAGCGGACAGTCAACAAGACAGCGTGTGCCGCTTTCTTTCGGAGCATTTTCGGGCTTGAACTGCATGAGCGAGCCGAAGCTTGAAACCTTTTTGGGTGCGTCGTCACCCATCAGCCACATCATAATATCTATATCGTGACAGCACTTTGCAAGAAGCATAGTTGCGTGACACTCCTCCTCGTTGCGCCATTTGCCCCTTATATGACTGGTGGACATATGGTGATAGCTGACGTGTTCGGACATCTGAATATTGACGATCTGACCGATCTCACCCGAAAGAATGGTTTCCTTGATCGAGCGGTAGAACGGCGCATATCTCAGAACAAAACAGACCATTATTTTTCTGTTGTACTCCTTGGCGCAGTCAACAAGCTCACGCATTTCCTCCTCGTTGACGGCGAAAGGCTTTTCAAGCAGTATGTCGTATCCCGCTTTTAAAAGGGGGACAGAGGTTGAAACATGAATGTGATCCATCGTACCATTGATTGCGGCATCGGCAAACTTGGGCACGCTGACCAGCTCGTTGACATCGGAAAAGCGGTGTTCTTCGGGAATGTTGAAGTATTCGCCTATCTGGTTGCGGCGAAATTCGTTCGGATCGGCAACGCCGACGATTTCAAGCATGTCGGGATCGGTTTTCGCCAGCTCGGCATAGATCATAGAGCGGTGACCGCCGCCGACAATGACGGCTTTAAGCGGTTTGTTTCGGTTCAATTTTAATTACCTCGGATCTTTTTAAAGTATATTATCTCATTTATTCCTGCTCCTATTGCAAGAAGAACTGCGGCGGCAGGGATAAGCGGCAGAAGAATTATTACTGCGAGTATCAGCAAAGCGAGTATCGCAGGTCCTTTTTTACTCTCTGAAACGGTATCCTCGTATTTGTTATTGCAAACGGAATTGAGAGTTTTTTCGTCTGCGGTAAAGGGAATATCCGCTTCACGGTCGTCGATTCCGCTGTTGTAAAGCAGGGGAAGAATGATATCTTTCAAATGGAATTTAATTCGCAGAAGCTTCAGCACGCTGTCAATTATGTTGATGAAGCCCATTGTGACCTTGTATTCCGCCGTGTCGGGAGTGTAGGGGGCGTTGCCCGAATACAGATGCAGAACAAGCTGACGGATAAAATCAAACACCTTCTTGTCCTTGATGTCGGACAGGTCGGCATTGCTCGTTTCGCTCTTAACCCATTTGGCAAAGGTGCCGAGCCTCATTTTTCTGATAAGTCTTGCGAAAGGCTTGACAAGCCAGCCGATACGGTAGGAAACGTTCGGGTGTATGCTCATTGCGTCAACGCAGGCGGCAAAGGTGTCAATATCGGTGGCCGCCGCTTCAAGCGTGTTGTCGATCATTCCTAAAAATTTATTTTCAAGATATTCCGAAAGCTCCGTTTCAAGACCGTTGACAGGCTCGTCGGTTTTAACGCTTGAAATGTGAACATTGTCTCCGCATATCCTTACGGTACGGTAGTATCCCGGATAGCCTGCAAGCGCAGAGGTGGAAATGTCATAAAGCACATTCCCTTTTTCGGAAAAATCATATGAAATATCGTGGACGTGGGAATGTCCCGTAAAAACAAGACTTATTCCAAGATCGGCAAGGAAGTCCTTGATTTCGTCATGCTCGCCCATCATATCGTTTTTACCGATAAGCGAGTACATCGGAGAGGGAGAAAGGATCGGGTGGTGAGTAAATGCTATCACACGCTTGCCGCATTTTTGGGCGGCTTCGGCAATTTTTCTTATCCAGTCCCTGTGCTCCTCGGAATATCCGCTTTTGCCCTTGCCGTTTTTATCGGAATTGAGAGCAAGCAGAATGTAGTTTTCGTCAAGCTCGGCGGCATAGGACAGCTCAAACTGCGAAAAGGCCTGATCGGGGCCGAAGCTGTGGTACATTCCGAGCATTTCCTCACGCTTTGCAGAGGGGATTTTTGTTTTCACTTCGCCCGTGTAACAGTTTGTCATTCCGTCGTCCTGATAGTCATGCGTTGAGGTTATGGCAAACACCTTTTTGCCGCATTTTTTCAGGGCATAGAGCAGCTTTATAAACTCAATATGGCTGTCGTAATCGCCGTCGCAGGTTGCGTCGCCGCAGAAAATTACATTTTCGCAGTCGCTTTTTGCAATCTGAGCAAAGGCGGCGGCTATGACGGCAGGGCTGTCCTTGACAGCTTTCTGATTGGTTGCGTCATATTTCCTGTATGACGGAGTGTCCGTTCCGAGCTTGGCGGAATAATAGTGGGCGTCCGTCATAACAATAAAATCAAGCGGATATTCAAATACCGTTGAATCAATCATCGTTCGTTATAACTCCTCTGCGTTTGATAAGTTCAAGGGAGATCTGCTCCTTCTTCTTTGCGTTCAGATCATAGAAAAGCATCGGTATGATCTGCAGAACAACGAAGCAGGCAGGGATAATTGTATAGATGATAAGGAATTTTGTAAGCGTTCCGTCGCTCTGAGCGGCATAGGCAACGGCAGGATCGGTCGAGGGCATATAACCCGACCATTTGAACACAAGGTATGTACCCAGCGAGGTGGTGAAAGCCGAAGCGATCTTGGAGAAAAGTCCGTAGCCTGCGTAGCACAGACCTTCCTGACGTTTACCTGTTTTAAGCTCGATCTCGTCAACGCAGTCGGCTATCATAACGTTAGGAGTGAGATTGGTGTTTCCGTTCTGAAGTCCGACAAGGAAGTTGATAATAAGGAACGGAATGATAAGCTCTTTCCTGAATCCGATAAGCATTGAAACGCCGAACAGCAGGAGGAAAGAAGCCGC
>JAXJRE010000258.1:0-1417 GCA_036310785.1 Acutalibacteraceae bacterium | reverse complement strand
TGTACTATGTATGGATGATCCGCCACATTGACGGTGATCCGTGGTACAAGACCACACGATTCTATGCTAAGGAGCATGAATGGCTTGTTAATGCCGATTGAGGAGGAACATAATGAAAAACAAATTAAATATCTTCATTTCACTTTTAATGTCGCTGATTTTTGTTTTCAGCTTAGCGTCTTCCGCTTTTGCCGTTGATGCTTCGCTGACTACAGCTCCGCTTTATTTTGATCAAAACGGCAATTTCAGAATAATGCACATCACCGATACTCATCTAAACTATGATAATATTGATGATTCTCTGTGGCTTATTGCAGATGCGATCGACAAGGAACAGCCGGATCTCATTGTGCTTACGGGTGATGTTTTCAAGGTCGGTACCGTTGAGGAAACTGAATGGTTTGTTGACAGGATTATGAGCGTTTTTGAAATCAGAGATATTCCTGTTGCCATAGCCTTCGGAAACCACGATTCCGAGTCGGGAATCATATCCCGTGAGGATCTTATGGCTCTCTACAACAGATATTCCTGTTCGATCTCGATTGACGACGGAGCTCAGCTTTCCGGCTGCGGTACATATAATATTCCGATCTATTCACAAGAGGACGGCAAGATGAAGTTTAACCTCTGGATGTTCGATTCGGGCGACTATGACGATGAGGGTCACTATTCCAATGTTTTGGAAGATCAGGTGGAATGGTATAAGGCAAAGTCTGAGGAGTATGAGAGAATTTGCGGCGAGAAGATTTATTCGCTTGCGTTCCAGCATATAGTAGTTCCTGAGGTTTATGACGCACTCAAGCAGGTTAAAACAAAGAGAGCGTATGCCTACAAGCGAATTTATACCGACGAGGAGTATTATATGTTTGATCCGAACGTAGAGAATCACGGCACGCTTCACGAGATGCCCTGTCCCGGATATTACAATCACGGTCAGGTTGATGCAATGGTTGAGAGGGGAGACGTTCTCGGAATGTTCTTCGGTCACGATCATACAAACAGCTTCAGCGTAAACTATAAGGGCATAAATATTACCACTTCGCTTTCAACCCGTTTCAACGGCGACGCTTACTCAACCCAGTATGGCTACCGTATAATTGATATTGATGAGGACGATACCTCAACTTATCAGACAAGAAGTCAGAGATGGTACGACGTCTTCACAGCCTGTGACTCTAAGGCATACAGAGAAGCAGGGGATTCGGACGGTGCAAAGCTGATTGATAAGATTAACTTCCTCGGATTTTTCGAGAAGAACGCCGAGTTATTCGGTCACTTTATTGTTAAGGTCTTTACCGGCAGAACAGTCTGCTACGACTGATATTTAACAATACTTAAAACCACGTCCGATTAAAAGGACGTGGTTTTTTAGACTTTAGATGTTAGATGTTAGATATTAGACGATAGAGTATTAAAG
>JAXJRE010000257.1:0-1458 GCA_036310785.1 Acutalibacteraceae bacterium | reverse complement strand
CCTCTGAGCTTCGGAATTTGCTGTAAAGCGAGCTTGGCAAAAGGATTTGTCGCCGCCGAAACCGAAAGGGCGATAAGTACCTCGTCAACGTGAAGTCTCGGATTGTGGTTGCCCATATATTTTACTTTAAGCTCCTGAACAGGCTCGATTATCGCAGGAGAAAGCAGATGTATGTCATCGTTAATACCCGCAAGCTTTTTAAGAGCGTTCAGCATTGCCGCCGCACCTGCGCCCATCAGCAGGGAAGTCCTGCCCGTAACAAGCGTGTTTTCTCCGGTTTCAATAGCCATTGCAGGCTCTCCCGTCTGCTCCGCCTTTTCCTTGGCCGCCGCTATAACAGGACGCTCGCTGAGAGAAATGCCTGTCTTCTTCATAATCAGCTTGATCTTGTCCACGCTTTCGGGATTTCCGAGACCTTTCTTGACCGCACATTGCTCGGCAAAGAAGCGTCGGATGATCTCCTGCCTTGACGCTTCACAGCAGACCTCGTCGTCAATGATGCAGTTGCCTGCCATATTTACGCCCATATCGGTCGGGGACTTGTACGGACACTCGCCGTAGATCTGGTCAAAGGTTGCCGCAAGAACGGGGAAAATCTCTACGTCACGGTTGTAGTTGACCGTCATTTCACCGTAGGCCTCAAGGTGGAACGGATCTATCATATTGACGTCGTTAAGGTCGGCCGTAGCCGCCTCGTAGGCGAGATTGACAGGGTGATTAAGCGGAAGATTCCAGATCGGGAAGGTCTCGAATTTCGCATATCCTGCACTTATTCCGCGCTTGTGTTCATGGTAAAGCTGAGAAAGGCAGGTAGCCATCTTTCCGCTTCCGGGACCCGGAGCCGTGATAACGACAAGCGAACGTGTGGTTTCGATATATTCGTTCTTGCCGAAGCCCTCGTCGCTGACGATCCTGTCAACGTCGGAGGGGTATCCCGGTATCGTGTAATGGTGGTACACCTTGATGCCGAGATTTTCAAGCCTCTTGCAGAAAGCGTCCGCCGCAGGCTGTGCGCTGTATCTCGTCATAACAACGCTGCCGACAAGCAGTCCTATTCCCCTGAAAGCGTCAATAAGCCTGAGCACGTCCAGATCGTAGGTTATACCGAGATCTCCTCTGATTTTGTTCTTCTCGATATCCGAAGCGTTGACCACAATAACGATCTCTGCCTGATCCTTGAGCTGCATGAGCATCTTGACCTTACTGTCGGGAGCGAAGCCGGGCAGAACTCTCGACGCATGGTAGTCGTCAAAAAGCTTGCCGCCGAACTCAAGATAGAGCTTGCCGCCGAACTTTCCTATTCTTTCCTTGATATGTTCAGACTGCATCTCAACATATTTTTGATTGTCAAATCCGATTTTTTTCAACACCAACACCTCAAAATTGCATTAGTCATTCTATTATAATACCGTTGCCGATTTTTTACAATAAGATTTGACTAATTTTTCTGTTCCGATT
>JAXJRE010000256.1:0-1183 GCA_036310785.1 Acutalibacteraceae bacterium | reverse complement strand
TCTTTATTTCTGCCAAGACGGGACAGAGGCTTGACAGACTGTTCGAGCTTATCAAGTTCGTTGACACTCAGAATGCAATGAGAATTTCAACGGGTAAGCTCAATGATATTCTTGCCGAGGCGACCGCAAGGGTACAGCCTCCGACGGATAAGGGCAAAAGACTTAAAATATACTATATTACACAGGCCTCCACAAGACCGCCGACCTTCGTTTGCTTTGTCAACCGCAAGGATCTGTTCCATTACAGCTATCAGCGGTACATCGACAATCAGATCCGTGAGGTTTTCGGACTTGAGGGAACGCCGACTAAGATGGTAATTCGTGAAAGAGACGAAAAGAAATAACGGAGTAAACCGAAAATGATTATTTTAGGAATTGATCCCGGCTATGCGATCGTCGGTTGGGGTGTGCTTGATTACAGCAACAATCATTTCAAGGTGCTCGGCTACGGAGCGATAACCACCAAGGCAGGCACTCCGTTCAATCAGAGACTTGAGCTGATTTACCGTGAGCTTGACCTGATAATGACGAAATACAAGCCCGATGTTATGGCGATCGAAAAGCTGTTTTACAATACCAACGCAAAGACGGTAATTGATGTGGCGCAGGCGAGGGGAGTTATCGTCCTGACGGCTCAGCTCCACTCTCTTGAAATTGCCGAATACACTCCGCTTCAGGTCAAACAGAGCGTTGTCGGCTATGGCAGAGCCGAGAAAAAACAGGTTCAGGAAATGATGCGGATAATGCTGAAATTTGACGAAATACCTAAGCCCGACGATACTGCGGATGCGCTCGCTATGGCGATATGCCACGCTCACACAAGCGGATCCCTTGTCGGCAAGCTGAAAAAATATTATTAAACGAAAGGCGGAAAAACGATGATATATTCTCTTACGGGCAAGGTAATTGCGCTCGATCAGAACGGGCTTGCCGTTCAGTGCGGCGGACTTGCGTTTTTCTGCTTCTCAACGATGAACACGCTGAAAAACGTTGCTCTCAATACCGAAACAACGGTTTATACCTATCTCAACGTCCGTGAGGACGCTATGGAGCTTTACGGGTTTTCAACGACGAACGAGCTTGACGCCTTCCGTCAGCTCATCACAGTTTCGGGAGTAGGTCCTAAGGCGGCTCTTGCGATTCTTTCCGTACTAACACCCGACAGGCTGGCTTTGAGCATAGC
>JAXJRE010000255.1:0-6273 GCA_036310785.1 Acutalibacteraceae bacterium | reverse complement strand
TGACTACCTGACCGTTGAGCATATATTCGCTTTCGCCCGAGCGGAAGTAGCGGCGAGTGACGGAGACCTCGTCCCTGTCGCTTTCGAGCGTTCTGTCCGTGTTGTCAAGGCGCAGAGTGACCTCGGCAAAGCCCAAAGGTTTTCTGATCTTTGTGCCGCCGAAGATAACGTCTTCCATTTTTGAGCCTCGCAGATTTTTTGTTGACTGTTCACCGAGAACCCATCGCACAGCATCGGCAATGTTGCTCTTGCCTGAGCCGTTCGGGCCGACAACTGCGGTCATTCCGTGATTGAAATTGAAAACCGTCTTGTCGGGGAAGGACTTGAAGCCCTGCATTTCGAGCGCTTTTAATCTCATAATTCTTCGTTCCTTAATATGTAAACTTGATATTTCTTAATTTCTTTGTCTGCTGTTATTTTTGCGTCATAGCCCAGCTCCCTGAGCCTTGCAATGTTAGACCGTTTCTGTCCCGTCATTTTTGAGATGGCGTCGGGGGAAACGTGAATATTTATCTTTCCTTTCGGAATTTGATTTTCTTTGATAAAATCTACGGCTTTGCCGAGATATATTTTGCCCTCGCAGATCTCCTTGAACGCAGGGTGATAGGCTCCGGCAATATAATCGCCCTCAACTCCGCCGCCCGAATGAAGTCCCGTCCTGATGACGGCAATGCCTGCTTCGTCGAACATCAGCAGAAGCTTTGCGCAAAGCTCCGCCGCCGAGTCCACGGTCTGCGGAACATATTCTCCGCTTTTATAAAGCTCGGCAAGCTCCGTGCCGCCGATAACGACCGTCGGATAAATTCGCACGGTCGCAGGATTAAGAGCGATAATTTTTTTCGCCGTTTCAATGCTGTCGCCGTCCGAAGAGCCGTAAAGCCCCGTCATCATCTGAAGTCCAAGCTCAAAGCCGAAGCTCTTGAGCATTTTCGATGCGTTGACTATATCCTCGGCTGTGTGACCTCTGCGGTTGAGGCGCAGAACATTATCGTCCATACTCTGCGCTCCAAGCTCGACCGCCGTAACTCCGTAGCTTTTGAGAATACGGCAGATTTCCTCGTCTATTGCGTCGGGACGGGTAGAAATTCTGATACCCTTAAAGCTGCCGTTTTCAACGTGCCTGTATGCCGCTTCCAAAAGCTCCGTCATTGTTCTGCGGTCTATTGCGGTGAAACTGCCGCCGAAAAAGGCAATCTCGCCGCCCTTGCTGTCGGGGTTTTTCGTTGCGATTTCAACCGCCTTGTCCACATCTTCGGGCGTGACCTGCTTGCTCTGTCCCGATATCGCACGCTGATTGCAGAACGAGCATTGGTGAGGGCAGCCGTTGTGCGGAACAAAAAGTCCCACGTTTACGTGCTTGCTCACAGTCCCATAAGCTCCAAGGCTTCCCTTGCAGCCTCCTGCTCGGCACGCTTCTTGCTCTTGCCGATTCCTTTGCCGATAACGTTGGAATTGAGGTGAACCTCGACCTCGAAACGCTTGTCGTGGTCGGGACCGCTCTCGCCGACAAGAACGTATTCAACGACCTCGCCCGGGTTGCGCTGAACAACCTCCTGAAGCATGGTCTTGTAGTCCTTGACGGAACGGTGCTTTTTGATCGCCTCGTCAATATATTTAAGTACAAACTTTCTCGCCTCGTCCATTCCGCCGTCAAGATAGATTGCGGCGATAACCGCCTCAAAAGCGTCCGCCTGAATTGACGGTCTGTCTCTGCCGCCCGTCACAATCTCACCCTTGCCGAGCATAAGATATTTGCCGAGCTGTATTTCACGGGCGAAGGAGGCAAGCGACTTTTCGCACACCATTGCGGCTCTGAGCTTAGTCAAGTCGCCCTCAGGAAAGTCCGTGTAGTTTTTAAAGAAATTTTCTGCCGTTATAAAGCCGAGAACCGAGTCGCCGAGAAATTCAAGACGCTCGTTCGAGCCGCCGCAGGTTGCGTGGTTTTCGTTGTAATACGAGGAATGGGAAAGCGCACGCAGTAACAGCGCTTCGTTTTTGAATTTGTAGCCGAGCTTCTGCTGAAGTTCCTTAATATCAGGTTTCATTTTCACCAAACCTTTCATCAAAATAATCAAGACTTCTCTTTGCCAAAGCTTCGTATCTCATTTTTTTATCTCTTATCTTTTCGCCGAGCGGCGGAAGTATGCCGAAGTTTGCACCCATCGGCTGAAAATCCGTCACACTCGGATTGCTTATATATTTTGAAAGTGCGCCCATCATCGTGAAATCGGGAAGCTCAAGAGCTTCCTTTCCCGAAAGCCTGTTCGCCATATTTATTCCTGCAAGAATACCCGACGAGGCCGATTCCATATAGCCCTCAACGCCCGTGATCTGACCTGCAAAATAAAGTCCGTCACGTCCCTTGAACGAGAAATCCTCGTTCAGGTGTCTCGGCGAGTCGATGAAGGTGTTGCGGTGCATAACTCCGTATCGGACAAATTCCGCATTTTTGAGAGCGGGTATCATTGAGAAAACTCTCTTTTGCTCACCGAACTTGAGATTTGTCTGAAATCCGACGAGATTATACATCGTTCCGCCCGAATCCTCACGGCGAAGCTGGAGTACCGCCCACGGGCGATGTCCCGTCCTCGGATCTCTCAGCCCTACGGGTTTCAGAGGACCGAAACGCATTGTGTCAGCACCTCTTGCCGCCATAACCTCGATCGGCATACAGCCCTCGTACACGCCTTTTTTCTTGTCAAATGAGTGAAGCTCAGCCGTCTCGGCATTGACAAGCTCATTGTAAAAGCTCTCGTATTCTTCCTTATTCATCGGGCAGTTGAGGTAGTCGTCCTCACCGCCACGGTCGTATCTTGACTGAGTAAAGGCGCAGGATTTGTCAATGCTCTCATCTGTGACTATCGGAGCCGCCGCATCAAAAAAGCTGAGCGATCCGCCGCAAAGCTCCTTGATCTTATCAGCCAGAGCGTCGGATGCAAGCGGTCCTGCGGCAATTATCACGTTGCCGTCGGGGATCTCCGTGACCTCACGACATTCGAGGGTTATCAGCGGATGCGACCTGATCTTTTCTGTTATCATTGCGGAAAATTTATCACGGTCAACGGCAAGCGCACCGCCTGCCGGCACACTGCATTTTTTTGCACATTCAACGCAGATTGAACCGAGTCTTTCCATCTCCGCCTTGAGCAGTCCTGCCGCCGAACCGACACGCTGAGCCTTGAGCGAATTGGAGCAGACAAGCTCCGCAAGCATATCCGTTTTGTGGGCAGGGGAATGTTTCTTAGGCTTCATCTCGGCGAGAGTGACCTTTATGCCTCGGTTGGCAAGCGCCCATGCCGCCTCAACTCCGGCAAGTCCTCCGCCGACAACAAGAACTCCGTCCATTTACTGATCTTCCTTTTTCCTGCTTTTTCGTTCGGTTTTACGCTCAAAACCGCAGCCGTCGCCGAGGCAGACCGTCAGTCCGCCCTTGCGCTTGAACAGTGACTTTCCACATTCGGGACAGGTTTCGTCCGTCGGCTTATCCCATGTCATAAAGTCGCAGTCCGGCCAGTTGGAACAGCCGTAGAAGGTGTAGCCTTTCTTCGACTTCTTCTCGATGACCTCGCCGCCGCATTTCGGACATTTTGCATTCGTCTTTGTGACGAGCGGCTTTGCGTTTTTACATTCGGGATATCCGGGGCAGGCAAGGAATTTGCCGTATCTGCCGACCTTGACAACCATCATTCTGCCGCATTTTTCGCACGGGATATCCGTCACGTCCTCGTCAAGCTGTATCTTGACGTCCTTCATCTCCGCTTTTACTTTTTGGAGATTTTTATCAAATTCATCGTAAAACTCGTGGAGCATTGCGATGTAATCTTCCTTGCCCTCGCCGACCTCGTCAAGCTTTGTTTCCATACCTGCGGTGAACTTTGTGTTCACGATCTTTGAAAACTTTTCCTTGAGAAGTTTTGTAATCGCCTCTCCAAGCTCCGTCGGATAGAGCTGTTTCTGCTGACGCTTGACATACTCACGCTTAACGATCGTTGTGATGATCGTGGCGTAGGTGCTCGGACGGCCTATTCCGTTTTCCTCAAGTGCCTTGATAAGCGAGGCTTCGGTGTATCTCGCCGGCGGCTGAGTGAAGTGCTGATTGCCCTTCAGCTCCTTGAGCTTGAGCTTGTCGCCCGTATTGATTTCGGGAAGCTTGCCCTCGGGCTCTTCCTCCTCGTCCGTGCTCTCCTCATAGAGAACGGTGTAACCGTCAAACTTTACGCTGTAGCCTGCGGCTGTGAAACGGCAATAACCGTCAATGCCGTCTGTTACCGCATCTATCTCCGCCTTGACGGTATTCTGAATACAGGTCGCCATAAGGCTTGCAACAAAACGCTTCCAGATGAGCGTATAGAGTTTATACTGATCCGAGGTCAGGCTCGCCCTTACCATGTCGGGAGTGAGGGCAGGATTGGTCGGTCTGATCGCCTCGTGTCCGTCCTGAGCGTTGCTCCTCGATTTAAAGTAACGGGGCTTCTCCGGGAGATATTTCTCACCGTAGGTCTGGAGAATAAAGCTGTTAGTCGCCGCCCTTGCCTCCTCGGAAATTCTCAGGGAGTCGGTTCTCATATATGTTATAAGACCGGTCGTGCCGATTCCTGCGATGTCAACGCCCTCGTAAAGCTCCTGAGCGGCTCTCATCGTGCGCTGAGCCTGGAAGCCCATTCGGCGTGAAGCCTCCTGCTGGAGGGTTGAGGTGATGAACGGCGGAGCCGGGTTTTTCTTTCTTGTGCCTTTCTTGACTGAGGTTACGCTGTATTTGGCGTTGTCAAGTCTTGCGAGGTATGAGTCAGCCTGCTCCTTGCTTGTGATCTTGACCTTGCCCGTCTCGTCACCGTAGAAGCTTGCGGAAAAGCTCTTGCGGTTCGGAGCGGTAAACTTTGCGTCAAGAGTCCAGTATTCCTCGGGAACAAAGGCTCTGATCTCATTCTCACGGTCAACAATAAGTCTGACCGCAACGGACTGAACCCGTCCTGCGGAAAGACCTCTGCGGATCTTCTGGGAGATGAACGGACTGAGCTTGTAACCCACAAGACGGTCGAGAATTCTTCTCGCCTGCTGTGCGTTGACAAGATTCATGTCAATCGAACGGGGTTGTTTCATTCCGTTTTCGATTCCCGTCTTTGTAATCTCGTTGAATGTAATTCTGTTCGCCTTGTCCATATCAAGACCGAGCAGGGTGGCAAGGTGCCATGAGATAGCCTCTCCCTCACGGTCGGGGTCGGTTGCAAGATAAACTTCGTCCGACTCGGCAACCATTCCTTTAAGCTCCTTGACGAGCTTTTCCTTGCCCTTGATTACTGCGTATTTCGGGGCAAAGTCGTTCTTTATATCGACGCTCAGCTTCGCCGCAGGGAGGTCACGGACATGACCCATCGAAGCGGTGACATTGTAGCCGTCGCCGAGATATTTTTTTACTGTCTTAACCTTTGTGGGTGACTCCACAATTACCAGCTTGGACATAAACACATCATCCTACTTATTGATTTATTCTGTAATTCTTGCCTGCAAGCGGCTCAATTATTCCGAGCAGCTCCAGCTCCGTCATTGCGGTGAGGAAGTCGGAGGTACTGAGCTTTGTTTTGAGGATAAGCTCCTCCGCCTGCATTGTATCTGTTGTAAAAGCGTCGCAGATAAGCTTCGCTTTATCGCTTATGTTCTGTGAAACGGTCGGCTTGACGAAAGGTTTTTTCTTTTCCGCAGTCTTTGGCTTAGCCGAAGGTGTCTGCATCGTCAGCACCGTTTCAATTTTGTTGATGTCGAGAAGATCGGGAAATCTTTCGGCATATTCCTCAAGAACGTCCATTGCATTGAACACGGGCTTTGCGCCGTCACGCAGGAGCTTGTTTGTGCCCATATTCATACTTGACGTTATGTCGCCCGGCACGGCAAAGATATCTCTGCCCTGTTCGATCGCATGACCGACCGTTCTCAGCGATCCGCTCTTTTCGTTCGCTTCAATGACGATCGTTCCGTAGGAAAGTCCCGATATTATTCGGTTTCTGAACGGAAAGTTCCGTCCGAAAGCAGGAGTGAGGGGAGGATATTCGGTGACCAGCGCACCGTGACCTGCAATCTCACGCCGCAGAGGTTCGTTTTCGGGCAGATAGTCGGTACCGAAGCCGCAGCCGAGCACGGCGACGGTGTTTGCGCCTGCGTCAAGCGCCCCGTTGTGAGCCGCGCTGTCAATTCCCTTTGCCGCTCCGCTGACGATAACCGCACCCGATCTGCTCAGCGAAGCCGAAAGCGCCCGTGCGATTCTTGCGCCGATATCGC
>JAXJRE010000254.1:0-8028 GCA_036310785.1 Acutalibacteraceae bacterium | reverse complement strand
TTCGACTATGTTAAAAAGCCGTATAAGCAGGCGGCAAAAAGGATAAACGACGCTATTAAGAAGTATTGCGCTGAAAATCCGGAAAATATTTATATTGTTGATGTTGAGCCGGAGTTTGACGGTCACAGCGAATACATTTCCTCGGACACGATCCACCCGAACGCCGCAGGCAATGCCGAGATTGCAAGGCTCATTCAGGAAAAGCTTTACGAGATAGGGCTTGCGGATAACACCGAGATTGTTCAGCTTGCCGACGGAATAAACCGAGATTATCTGATAGAGTATTTCGGAACACCGCTCGGTCAGATAATAACATTCCTTGCAAATCTGCTTACAGGTAATTTCAATTTTGACGGAAAGCTTGACGGTATGGATGCTGTCGAGGCCGCCTGCGTTACGGGCGGAATGTTGACGGACAGGTTTTCTTGCTGTGTTGCGGATGCCGACGGCAGCGGTCAGACGGACAGCGCCGATATTGACTTCCTTACGGCAGCAGGAATTGCCTGATTATTTCAACAGGTTTTTCTTGATTTCGTCAACAGCTTCCATTCCTTCGGCAACATCGGTTGTTTCACGCTCAGGCACGTTGCCGGTTGCGTTCTTCGCCGGAGGAATGATTGATGATGTGTTATTTTTATTGATAAGATTATCTTTCTTTTCGCTGACAGATTCCATATCCTCTGAAACATCTGTTGTTTCACGGTCGGGACTGTCGGCGTTGCTTATTTTTGTCATCAAGTCGATTGTGGCTCTTGCCGGCTTTTCGTGAGGCTGATCGACAAAGAAGTCGATATCCTCGGAATCGTCAATATCAATGGTTTCCTTAGGCGTGAGATATTCACGAAGCTGACGCTCTGCCTCTTTTTGTCATATCACTTGATTCTGATAATAACCGTCAGCGCAATTACCATAAAGGCCGTAAATGCGATTACGAAGAAAAGGATCGACAGACGGCAGGTGATAACAAGATCCTTGATGATCTGAGAGAACAGGAAGCAGAAAAGCTCGGAAAAGATAAAATACAGAACTGCGAATACCTCGCATCCGCCGACAAGACGGGTGGGATTGATTCTGGATTTTCCCGTTGCGCTCTTGAAACGGAAAAGGAAAAGCGAGAAACGGGGGAGAGTGAATCTTTTTCCGATTTTTCTGTAATCTACATCATATGTGAAACCGAAAAGATAATAGATTACGGAAACTGCAAAGTTGAAAAAGTAAAAATAACGCAGTAGGAAAACGTAAGCATAGCTAAATACTTCATCTTAAAACTTCCCTTGCTGTTTTTTCTTTTTTGAAAATTATACAACATATTTAAAAAATAATTAATACCGATTGAATGATTTAACACTATATCATTTTACATTCAGGCGGACCTGACGGAGAACTGGGCGCATCGCTCAGATATCTCAGTCAGCGTTTCGCAATGCCATACCCCGAATTAAAAGGATTACTGACGGACATAGGAGTCGAAGAGCTTGGGCACCTTGAGATGATAGGGGCGATCGTGCATCAGCTCACGAGGAATCTCTCGTATGAGGAGATCAAGAAGAGCGGATTTGACGCTTACTTCGTCGATCATACGACGGGTGTTTATCCGACGGCGGCGAGCGGTTTCCCGTGGACGGCGGCTTCGATGCAGTCCAAGGGCGATACGATAACCGACCTTATGGAGGATATGGCGGCGGAGCAGAAGGCAAGGACGACGTATGACAACATTCTTCGTCTTGTCGACGATCCCGATGTGCGTGACGTTATCAAGTTTTTGCGTGAACGTGAGATCGTGCATTTCCAGCGATTCGGTGAAGGTCTCAGAATTGCAACGGATAAGCTCAGTTCTAAGAATTTCTACGCTTTCAACCCGTCCTTTGACAAATAAAACACAGCCGGGGATTACGGAAATTTACCGTATCTTCGGCTGATTTTTAAATATAAAAATAGAAATCAAGACAGTTATCGGATTTTGAAAAAACAATTTTCAGAATAACGGAGCGCAGGGCTTCGTGCTTCGCTTTTTCGCTGACGGCAGGATCTGTTAAAGTCTCAAAAATTTGGCGAGCGTTTTCGACAGAGGAATATTTGCTCAACTTCTGTGCTTTGCCGCTCTCACGCTCAAGCATATCAATATCTTTAAGGATTCTTTTCTTGGTTTGCCGATATTCGTCGAGCGTATCAATTCCCGAAAGATAAGCGTCCCTTGCCTTTTCGAGCTTGTTTTGTTCGGATTTTATCAATGCACCGAAGTCGATTTTGTGTTCGATAATGTTTTCGGGAGAGAGGAAATACTCCCGATCGTTGATTACCGAAAACAAATTTTCAAAAACAAGACGGTTTGCCTTGTTGATCGAAAGATAGTGCGAAACCTCACATTCTCTGCCCTTTGTGTATTTGCAGCATTGCATAGACGGCGGAGACGAGGTGAGACGAGTGAGGGTTGCTCCACATTCACACCGCACAAGTCCCTTGAGCATCCAGTCCGTGCGCTGATCTCTGCGCTCATATTTTCGGCTCAGAGCGAGCCTGTTCTGAACGGTGTCCCAAAGCTCACGGCTGACAATAGGCTCATGTATTCCGTCAACAAGCGTCGAAGCTTTGTCTGCGACAGAAAAACGGCGAAGCTTGCCGATATAAACGGGATTTGAAAGAATATAGCGTATCGTTCGGATTTCAAAAGGGTTGCCTCTGTGAGTTAGTAAGCTCTCGGCACGGCAGTCCAGCGCAATTTGTCTGAGAGTAACACCCTGAGAAAAGGCGGTAAAAAATCGGACAACGTGCGCCGCTTCCTCGGGATTGATTATATATCTGCCGTCCTGAATGTCATAGCCGAAAGCGGGGGGACAGAGCGGTTCGCCCCGTGATATCCGCTCCTCCATTCCCCGTTTGACCTCTGTGGAAAGGTTGATAAGATAGTATTCGTCCATCCATTCGATTATCCGCTCTATCAGGTCGCCGAAAGGGGAGTCGATGATCGGCTCGGAAATGCTGATGACCTGAATTCCCTTTTTACGAAGAAGATTTTTATATACGATACTTTCCTCCTGATTTCGGGCAAAACGTGAAAATTTCCAGACAAGTATCACGCTGAACGGAGGAGATTTTTCTTTTGCAAGGGCGATCATACGGTTGAATTCAATTCGCCTTGCAACGCTTTTTGCACTTATTCCGTCGTCAAAAAATATCAGGCTGTCGGGTAATTCATAGCCGTTTTTTTCGGCATATTCCCTTATCAGCCTTATCTGAGAATCGGGGGAGTATTCGTCCTGACGCTCCGAAGAAACCCTTATATATGCCGCCGCCGTCGCCATATTATCGCCTGCCTTTGTTACAGTCGATAAATTATATGCCGACGGCGGTTGTTATATTTTGAATTTCGATTGTGAATAGGACAAAACAGACAAAGCATATTTATTCCACGGAAAGGGGAGAGCGCATTGAAAAAAGATTTGTCCTGCCGCAATTACCTTGTGAAAGAGGACGGAACAGCCGTCCCGTTTGACAAACTGTCGGAGAAAGAACGGGCTGATTTTGCCGACCTCGCAGGCAGAAAAATTGCGGACGCTTTTCGGGAATATTTTTCGCTTCATCCAGATGAAAACTCAAATGCCGAATAGATTTATTTTGCAGCGGCGGCTTCCATAGCCTTACCGAGCTCGATTCTGACATCTGTAAACTTCTCGTCCGAAAGGGTGTAATGTTCAAGATCCTTTGTGATCTTTCCGATTATTTTATCGGTATATTTTTCGCCCAAAAGCTCCTCAGCCATAGTGAGGTACTCATAGTCCTCAATTCCGTTCGTCACGGCTTCAAGGCGAAGACTTGAAACAGGACCGTCAATTCCGACCTTGTTGCCGTTGTAGAGCAGAGAGCCGTCTCCGAATGTGGTGGGACCCGTCCACGGAGTTGTCCAGGCGGAAGACCACGGATCGTAGTTGACGTCTTTCCAGTAGTTTGTTGCCCAGTAGAGAAGTCCCTCAACGTCATAGTCCTTCTGCTGCCAGAAAAGAATACGGTGCTTTATTCCGTCCCAATGGGTGAAAAGATTGCAGTAATCACCCTGCGGAGCACAGCAGACATACCACCATGCCCTGTCGCCGGTGGCAACTCTCTCGTCAACAGTCTGCTTGTAGCCCTTGTTGGAGTAAAGCTGAGAGCCTGAGCAGATTATATTGCTCTTTCCTTTTTGAAGCTCAATGCCCGTATGCTTCTCGCCGTTTATTTCGATCTCATCGACGAAGAACGGCGTAGCCATATTGTAACCGGGGCAGAGCCTATGAAGTCTGTCCGCAATTTCGTTGTATCTTGCGAAATCGGCTTCATCGTCAGGCTCGTCAATCGGATAGAAATAAGCTTTTCTTGCCCATTCCTCGTTGGAAGAAATTTTTTCATAATACTGCTGAAGCAGAGCATCGTCCGAGGGATAAGGCACAACGAACGAGGTCACTCTCGGATCGCTCATATATTTATCCGCTTCGTTGCTGAGAATATCGACGGGAAGCTTATAGGGCGAGACCTTGTGATCCAAAAGGAATTCGTAATAGTCCTCGTAAAGACGCTGAGCCTCGTCACTGTTTGTATCAACACCGTGAGCCTTGGCAATGCTGTATTTATCCAGTCCCATTGATGTTGTGCAGGACGGAGTCTGCGGCAGAGTGAAGTTCCATACATAAGCCTTGACCCCGACCGTCATGGTTTCTTTTTCCGAATCATTGTTCGCATTAAAGATCGTGATTTCAGCGGTATAAAGTCCTGACGGTGTGTTCTCGTCCGACCTGACGCTGATATAAAACGGAACATTGTTTTCCGCACGCACGGCGAAAGACGTGTTCTCTGTGACAGGAACGATCGCATCGGGATAGGACTCGTTGATATATGATCCGTCGTTTGTCTGGACATAGTATTCCTGATAGAGCTGTGAATCGAGCGTGTTGCCGCTTTCATCTTTAAATTCCGTCATGCTGACTTTCATATTTGCTCTTGTAACACGCATTCTGAAAGCGATCTGACAGGCTTCCCTCTCGTTTTTCGCAAGATACATTGTGTAGTCGGAATTTTTTTCAATCGTTCCGCTTCGGTTGATCTTGAAGGTCGGCTCGTAGAATGAATAGGAGACAAGGGACATGATTGAATCGTAACAACCCCTTATGCTTATACCTATTCCGGCATTTTGAGCCAGCAAAAGGAACAATGCCGTTGCCGCACAAACAGCCTTTGAAAACCTGTTGTGCAAAGATGAAAACCAAAAGCTCATAAAAAGACCTCCTCTGTTCTTTTTGAATTTACTCCGCCGTTTTAATTTCTGCCTTTTCAAGCAATGAGTTTATATATTCCTCGTATTTTTCGTCAACGAGCCTTGACTTTGCCGAGTTTTCGGACATTTCGCTGTTTGCGGAAAGCAAGTCGTTTATTTCCTCGTCCGTAGGCTTCAGCTCGCCCTCAGCAAGCGTTGTTTTGAGCGTCATTTCTCCCGTGGAGATATAGTAAGAATAAAACTGACTTAAATCAATCGTATTGATTCCCACTACATTTTTCTGACCCTTATGTTCTGCGTTGTACGCCTGAGCCTTTGCTTCAAGCGCATCAAAGGAAATGTCCTCATATATTCCGTTTTCACGCATAAGACAAAGCCTTATTTTTGCGTCGCAAGCATCGTCCAGCGCCTTTTTTTCAAGCGCCTGAGAGGGTGTTATGCCGTCAAATTCCTTGTCCCAGAAATCGGAAAAATCCGTAACGCCGTATTCCTCGGAATAAAAATTTATTATATCCGATCGGTCACGACTTTTGAAATACTCGATTTCGCGGGAGGATATTTCTTCGCCGTTAATGAATGCAACGGCTTTGTTTGTCTCTGCCTGCTCATTCTGACAGGCGGTGAAGCAGAAAAGGAATGTGACGATTAGTATGATAATTGAAATTTTTCTTTTCATAGGTCATCAGAAAAGCCAATATCTGTCGCTCATATTTAATATGGCGGTGTAGATAAATCCGAGGATGGTGTTCAGACGGTTATACAGGCATTTGAAAATATTCTTGACGGGCTTTTCACTTTCGCCGGCTCCGTCGTAACAGCCGATATTGTGAACGTCAGTCAGCTCGTTGCCGTAGAAATCATATTCGCCCATATCTTCCTCAACCTGTATTCCCTTGCCGATAAGCTTGGATTTTGAAGAAAGCATGAAGCTGTTTTTATCGGTTTCATCCTTGCCGATAAATCCCGGATTGCAGAAATAGCTGTTTCTTGCTATCCACGGTGCGCCCGTACCCCAGAAGCAGTTGTTTGTAAACAAGCCGTCAAATTCCCTGATTATCTTATTACCGTCGGAGTCAACAGATTTGCGGGTGAAGCTGAATGATGTTTTCAGGTTGCCTGTTATGATATTGTTGGCAATGTATGAGTTTCTCAGGTTGGCACAGCTTATTTCCGAGGCGTTTATCAGGGTGTTGTTGTAGAATTTAAAGTTATCCATATAAGCCGGTCTTTCATCTTCTTTATAGAAGTCCTGAGAGCCGATATACAGAAGCTGCGCCATGCTGTTATCCTCTTTATTGTCATTGACGGAAAGGCAGTATCTGACCGTGCAGTTAGCGTTTTTAGTATAATTATCGTAACAGCAGTTGCGGATAAAACGGGCATTATCGTGAGAATAGACATACTGATATGTTGCATCGGTCGTCCAGCCGTCAAAGTCAACCGCCATACCGTCCAGGTAGTTGGTTGAGCCTGCAATCTCGCAGTTTTCGACGAGATAATTGCTTGCGTGGTGCGACCACATCGGCGCAGTGTAGTAATCGTCATTCAGAGATGTGTTGATAAGCGCACAGTTGCGGATCACCATACCGTAAACAGAGGTAATTATAATTCCGTCATAGAGAATGTTGTTGAGGTTAAGTCCGTCGAGCGTGTAGCCTGTGTTGTAGGATTCTTCGGGGCTGACGAAAAAATCGGGTGTCCACTCACGGGTAAGTCCGTACATATTCACGCCGTAGGCACAGTCAAAAATATTGCAGTCCTTGAGCGTGATGTTGCGAAGTCTTGCCGTTGCACCCGACGAGGAAAGCATTATCGGGCAATGTCCTCCGTTGTATGTTTCGCATCTCTTGTAATAGATGTCGTGGAACACGCAGTCACGAACGGTGATGTCCGTTGTCATACCCGAACCGTCCGCCGTTATGTAAATTCCCTTGCCGTTGGGAGCGGTAAATTCGATGTTTTCAACGAGCCAACCGCTGACATTGTGAATTTCAACGAGCTTGACGTCTTCATTTGATCTAACAACGGGCTTGCCGAGAGCTTCCGTATCGCCGTAAGCTCCGAATGTTATCGGATTTTCGGCGTTACCGCTTCCCTGAGCGATAAATGTGCCGTCAAAGATCGAGCCGGCCTTGAGCAGGATTTTGTCGCCCTCGGAATAAATTTCCGACGAAGCTTTTTCAAGCGTTTTCCATGCCGAGGACACGCTCTTTCCGCTGTTAGTGTCGTCTCCGTTTATGCTGTCAACATAGTATGTTGTTCCCTCTCCTGCCGCAAAAACAGTCGGGCATACGGAAACGAGCATAACGAAGCACATAAGAACTGTAATTACTTTTTTCATAAGAATCCTCCTGACGAACGGTTAATTTATCCTTTGATTACCGAAATTATGAAGCCGAAAAACTCAGGGAAGAAAAAATCAAAACAGCAACCGGAACAAGAGATAAAATCTTTTTCAATGAATCCACCGCCTTTTTGATAATTTTATCATAAACGGTTAATAAATGCAATGATTTTTATGAGATATTCACAAAAACGGCGGAATGTCGCAAGGGCAAAAAGGGGGACGGAACGGACGCAGAAAATCCGGACAAAACGACTGTAAAATAATTAAAAAAAACAGTTGACAAACTCGACCGTATCTGATATAATACTAAGCGTTCCGCAAGGGAACAACAACTGAATGCGAGAGTGGCGGAATCGGCAGACGCGCACGTTTGAGGGGCGTGTGGTAATCCCGTACGGGTTCAAGTCCCGTCTCTCGCACCATAGTGAGTATTCAT
>JAXJRE010000253.1:0-4018 GCA_036310785.1 Acutalibacteraceae bacterium | reverse complement strand
TATATTGTATATATGTTTGGAGCCTAACTCTGACAGAGCTTCGGCGGCAAGTTTAGCTCTTTCTCCTGTTTTACAATATACAAGTATCGGAGTGGATTTGTCCGGGATTTGCTCAGCAACGGTTTCAGCGTTGATTGTGTCAACATCAAAATTGACTGCTCCCTCGGCATGTCCTGTGTAAAATTCCTCGTCGGTTCGCACATCGAGTATAATGCAATTTTGTGTATCAATTATCTTTTTTGCTTCTTTAAAAGAGACATTTTTATATTTTTGATCCATCATTTTACCTCATTGATAAAGCTTTTTAATCAGGAGATGTAGTTATTTCCGATATCCTCACCGAGATCGCAGGTGTAAAGAATTTTAATTTTATCGCCGTTCTTTACAATGTAATTGTTGATCCCGTAATTCGGAAAAGCGTTGTTGACCGAATACTGCCAACCCGATTGCGTACCGCAGTCTTTTTCATAGATCTGGTGAATACCCCGAATATATTGACTGCCGAAACTGTTGTTGTCATTATACTCAAGCTGTATGCCTGATTTACGGCAGTAAGCGCATTTTTCGGGGCAGGTGTTTTGTTTGCAGACGGTAGTCAGCACATCAAACACCGAGCTGCCCTCGGCAACGGAAACAGTCGTTTCCGTCAGGATAAAGCCGTCCTTCGGAAGAAAGGGTTTCTTTTCCTGACGAAGCTTGTCAATGTTGTCGAGAATAGTTTGACAGTTTATTTCAATCGTACAGGTTACGGTTTTGTTTTGAGATGTTGTTTTTTGAGAAGAGGTTTTTGAAGTTGTTGTTTTAGCCGTGGAAGTTTTATTTTTCGCATTAGTGGTTGTGATGGATGCGGTGCTGTTTGCGGTCGTTTCCGTAGCTGAGACTGATGTTTCGGATTGACTTGTAAAATCGGTTACTCCCGTTGTCAATTCGGTTGTGCTCTCAACCTTAGTTACGGTCACTCCACAGCCCGAAAGAATAATCAGAATACCGACAAGAATAACGGATATATTTTTCTTCATACTCTCAATCCTTTCTTTTTGCTCCGAAAAGCTCGTATTTTTTCGCCACTCGTTCAAAGGTATCTTTGATATACGGCGTTGCGATGAGAAGAAACGCAAAGGTTGAAATGCCGTGAATTGCATTGAAGCCGATGCCTGAAATGTAGACGGGAATCATCGTTTTCAGGCTTAACGGCGAGGAGAAAAATAATGCTGAGCTTGAATCGACAATGAAGCCGTAGACTGCAAAGCTGAGAAAACCTCCGACGAGTGCGACTATCCAGCGGTTTCTTCCGAGCCTGTTATTATAAAACAGCAGTCCGCATAAGAAAGCAACCAGTCCCATGCCGAACATCTGAAACGGTGTGTGTGTGCCTTGCCCGAAAAAGATATTGGAAACGAGCATGGAGAGCGATCCGCACAGAAAGCCTACGTCCGGACCGAACGAAATCGCCGCCAGTATGGCGATAGCACAGGTAAGCTTGACCTGAGGGAGAATAAACAGTACGGCACGTCCTGCCACGGCAAGAGCCACGATGCAGGCGATCGCCACAAGCTCACGGGTGCTTAGCTTCTTTTTTTCCATTGAAAAGAAAAGTGCGCCGAGTGCAAGAGCAACAATCAATGAGCTCGCAAGGTAATACTGTTTCCCGTCAATGAGCATGAAACAACCGAAAATAATTGTCGGAACAGTGATAAGAAGCACGAGCAAGGTTATTATTTTTTTAGACATTCTATCACATCCTCGTCGGTGATCGCTCCGTTGATACAGCCTTTTGAAATTTTATTGGCGGCGGTTGTATAGAAGCGGTTGCCGTCAAAAAATTTATCGGTTTGGTTCACGGCAGAAATATTCCCGTCAAAAAGCATAGCGCAAAGCTCGGTATTCCGAGCGCAGAATTCTATGTCGTGCGAGATCAGCACGACCGTTTTATTTTGTGATTTAAGGGTTGAAAGAATATCGGCAAAAATCACTTTAAACTCCGCATCCATACCCTTAGTCGGCTCGTCAAAGAAGTAGATGTCACGCTCACAAAGCAGAACCTTTGCGACGGCAAGACGCTGTTGTTCTCCGCCGCTGATGTCGAACGGGTGACAGGCTAACAGGTGTGAAATTTGCATAGTCCGGGCAATTTTTTCGATTTTTTCGCTGTCGCCGCTTATTTCTTCAAGCTCTTCTTTGACTGTTCTTGAGGCGAAAAGTGACGGCGCATCCTGAGGAAGAACAGCAAGAGTTCCGCTGACTTTAATCTTTCCCGTATAAGGCTTTTCAATTCCGAGAAGGAGTTTTGAAAGCGTGGTTTTGCCTGCGCCGTTTCCTCCGAGCAGGGCAAAAATACAGCCTTGGGGAATTTTTAAATTCAGAGAACGAAGAATGTCTTTCCCGTCTTTTTCGTATCTGAAAGATATGTTTTTTAATTCAACAGCGTTTTGTTCGCTGAATTTTTTGGGAGCTTTTTTGATTTCATTTTTATATATTTTTTGCTCCCTGAGCCATTGTCTGCCGTCTCTGACACAGACAGGGGAGCGGCCTTTTCCGTCTGCTGCGGCAAATATCCGCATTGCGGTCGGCAGACTGAGCTTTACAAAACGGGGAAGCTCCTTTGCCTTTTCGCCGATGCTTTCGGGTGAAGCGTCGGCAATTATTTTGCCGTTATCCATAACAACGATTCTGTCGGCGCAGGTGAAAACCTCCTCCAAGCGATGCTCGGTGATTATAACAGTCACGCCGAGATCCTTGTTGATTTTGTTGACGGTTGCAAGAAAACGCTCGGCGGCGATCGGATCAAGCTGAGAGGTCGGCTCGTCGAGAATGAGAACGTCGGGACGCATTGCCATTACGGAAGCAAGATTAAGTATCTGCTTTTGACCGCCTGAAAGCTCGTTCACCTCTTTGTCAAACCAAGAGTCAATGCCGAAGTACGAAGCCATTTCGGCAACACGCAGACGGATATCGGCAGGCTGAAGTCCGATGTTTTCAAGCCCGAACGCAAGCTCATGCCACACCTTGTCCGTGACTATCTGACTTTCGGGATTCTGCATCACAAAACCGATTTTTTCGGACTGAGTTTGAAAATCAACGGTGTTCATATCAGTGCCGCAAAAGTAGATTTTGCCCTCTTGCTTACCTTTGGGAGCAATGGCAGGTTTAAGCCTGCTTAACAGCGTTGTTTTGCCGCATCCGCTTTTGCCGCATAGGACGATGTATTCGCCCTCGTTTATTTCAAGGTCAATGCCGTGAAGCGAACGGCCATCCGAAAGAGAATATTGAAAGCTCAGATTTTCGATTTTAATTTGTGCCATTTGATATCCTCCTTGATGTCGATGATGAGCGGTAAAAAGCAAAGCAATGCGTAAAGAATAATTGAAACCGTAATGGGAACGGTAAACGGATTTAGCGTTATATTTAGTTCGTTGATAAGGTAAACCGTGCCGTGGTCGGACGGCGGATTGATGATAATATAGGGATTGTATATACAGTAGGCCGATCCGAGGGCGGCGCAGACGGTTATCACCGTATCTGCAATAATCAGCAGAATGAGGGCAACAGTATCACCCGAACGCCAATTAAACTTTGAATAGTAAGTTCTGCCTTTCAGCCCGTAGCCTCTCGCTTTCATCGAGTTTGCCGTTTCTATCGCATTTTCAAAGCTCCATGAAACAAGGATGCCGATGTTTTTGCAGGTGTTTTTCATCCGACTGAGTATTCCGCCGCTGTCGGTGTCCTTGCCTATGCCCTTCCTTGCGGCAGAAATTTCCCTGTACCGTCTGCGGTAAAGCGGAACAAAACGCAGTATCATCGAAACGACGAGAGCGCCTTTGGGCAGTATTCTGCCGAAAATGTGCATAAACTTGTCCTCGGTCACAACCTCGTTGAAGCAGAAAAACCATTGTATTACCGTAACAGCCATTAGACCTGTTGACAATCCCGTGACGAGAGCTTCAAAGGTGAAATTGTTTCCCGACGGCAGGACGAAAAGTGCAGTCACACCGTAGTGGTTGAAAAAAGCGTTGATTAC
>JAXJRE010000252.1:0-3162 GCA_036310785.1 Acutalibacteraceae bacterium | reverse complement strand
GTGTCAGCTCCGATATGCTTGGAAAGCTCTGTCATAAAGCTCTGGCAGAAGCGCATAACATCTGCGTCAGACTTACCCTTGGGTTCGAAGTCGGAACCGCCCTTACCGCCGCCTATCGGCAGACCTGTAAGAGAGTTCTTGAAGATCTGCTCAAAGCCGAGGAACTTGATGATACCGAGGTTTACAGAGGGGTGCAGACGAAGACCGCCCTTGTAGGGACCGATTGCGCTGTTGAACTGAACTCTGTAACCTGTGTTGATGTGTACCTGACCGTTATCGTCGATCCACGGAACACGGAACTTGATCTGTCTTTCGGGATTGACAAGTCTTTCAAGGAGAGCCTCTCTGCGGTACTTCTCCTCGTTCTTTTCGATAACCGGTCTGAGAGATTCAAGAACCTCCTTGACTGCCTGATGGAATTCATACTCCATCGGATTCTGGTCGATAACCTGCTTGATTACTTCATCAACGTATGACATAAAAATCTCCTCCTAAAATGTCAAAAGCGCCTTTAAGGGTATAGATATCCCTTAAAGACGCCGTTGCCTTTATACGTTTTTTATTTTGTTTTGATTACCTTACAGACGACCTTGCCTGTTTTTATCAAATAGTATTTTACCCTTGCTTTTCCCATTTGTCAAGCATTTTTATTGTCCGAAAAACAATTACATATTTTATCAAATAGTGCAAATCATATTGACTGATTATTTCCTCTGTGATATAATTTTTATGTACAAAACTTACAGTACAAAATATCTTTTCGGAGGTTATTTATGAAAACTCGCGTCGCAGTAATGGCAATCATACTTGAATCAAAAGAGAATACGGACAAGCTCAACTCAATTCTTCACGATTACCGTGAGTACATTCTCGGCAGAATGGGACTCCCCTACGTAAAGCATGACATCAATATCATCAGCGTTGCTCTCGACGCACCTCAGGACATCATAAATTCCCTCGCAGGAAAAATCGGCAGGATAGACGGAGTCAATGTTAAAACCGCCTATTCAAACAACGAATACACCGTTTGAACCGGAAGCGTTATCGGTCTCCGCAGAACATTACCGCACAAAAAGTGTAAATGTTCTGCGGATTTTTTCTCTGTCATTATAAACAAAATTAAAGCACTCAGAATGTGCTTTTTGCCGATTGTAAATCCCCTTAACCGTCACTCGGTACAAAAAGATTTCCAAGCTCGCTCTGCGTTTTGTGAGGGGGTAAAATATATATTGACTTTTAACCCAAAAGTGCTATAATAGCAACGATATTTGCGGATATGGCGGAATTGGCAGACGCGTTGGAGTTAGGATCCAATATCTTATGATGTGCAGGTTCAAGTCCTGTTATCCGCACCATGGCTGGCAGGTCTGTTTTTTCCCTGTCAGCCGTTTAGTGACTGTGGTTATTTTGTAATAATACATATTATATTAAGCACATGAAAGGGCGGCAATTTTGTGAAAATTATTGTTGTCGGAATAGGTAAGGTTGGTTTCACCGTCGCAGAACAGCTTTCAAACGAGATGCACGATGTAACCGTTGTCGATACAAATAATAAGGTTCTCGATTCCGCGTTGAACAGCCTTGACGTTATTGCCGTCAGCGGAAACGGAGCTTCGCGGCGTGTTCTGACGGAGGCAGGCGTTGAGGAAAGCGATCTTGTAATCGCCCTGACAGGAAGCGATGAGATCAACCTGCTTTGCTGTCTGCTTGCCACCAAGCTCGGCGCAAACGGAACGATTGCAAGAGTAAGAAATCCGCAGTATAACGAGGATATCCGACTTATAAAGGACAGCCTCGGTCTTTCCATGGCGATCAATCCCGAAAAGGAAGCGGCGGAGGAAATTCTCCGTATTCTCAAATATCCGTCAGCCAAAAATATAGATACCTTTGCAAAAGGCAAGATAAACATTGTCAGCTTCACCGCTACGGCAGGCTGTACCCTGTGCGGCAGAACGGTCAAGAATTCCTTTTCGGGACTCAAGTCAAGGGCACTCGCCTGTGCGGTCGAAAGGAACGAAAACATCTTCATTCCTTTCGGTGATTCCGTCATTGAGGAGAACGACGTTGTTGCCGTGCTTGTTGCTCCCGATGAAACCCCTGCCTTTTTCCGTGAGATAGGTCTTCCCGTCAACACCGTCAAAAAGACGATGATTATCGGCGGCGGAAAGATCGGACATTATCTTGCGGCGGAAATGTGCAGGCTCAATATGGACACAACGATAGTTGAAATCAATCCGCAGACGGCGGAGGAGCTCAGCTATCTTCTGCCCAAGGCTAATATAATCTGCGGCGACGGAACAAACCGTGCCCTGCTTATGGAGGAGGGCTTGCGTGACGCCGGCGCAATATGCTGCCTGACAGGCTTCGACGAGGAAAATCTGATACTTTCCCTCTTTGCAAAGAAGGTTGTTCCGAATATCAAAACCATTGCCAAGATCAACAGAACTGCGTTCAACGAGGTAGTTCGTTCGCTCGATATAGGAAGCGTTATTTATCCGAAATTCATCACCGCAAATCAGATCCTTCAGCACGTCCGTGCAAAGGAAAACAACCTCGGCAGTAACGTTGAAACTCTGTATAAGCTCATAGATAATAAGGTTGAGGCTCTTGAATTTCACGTCAGCGAAGACAGCGTGCTTTTGAACACATCGCTTGAGGAGCTTCAGCTTCGCAATAATGTTATTATCGGCTCTGTCAACCGCAAAGGAAATGTTTTCATCCCGAGAGGTAAAGACACTCTCCAGGTCGGCGACTCCGTTGTTGTAGTAACGACAATTCAAGGTCTTTCGGATCTGGACGATATCAAAAAGGATTAAAGCTATGAACAAGAAAATGATCACCTATGTTCTGGGACTGCTTCTCATAACCGAGGGTGTGCTTATGCTTCTTCCGACCGCCGTCGGACTTTATTACAATGAAAATGTAATTCCGTTTCTGATAACCGTTGCGGCTGTCGTTGCCGTCGGCTTTGTGATGACACGCTTCAAGCCTAAGGATAAATCCATTATCTCTCTGGACGGCTTTGCAATCGTTTCGCTCGGCTGGGTGCTTATCAGTCTTTTCGGAGCTTTGCCGTTTTTTATCAGCGGTGAAATTCCGAGCTATCTTGACGCTGTGTTTGAGGTCGTGTCAGGCTTCACAACAACTGGTTCGAGCATACTG
>JAXJRE010000251.1:0-3196 GCA_036310785.1 Acutalibacteraceae bacterium | reverse complement strand
GGGCAAACCCACTCCGCTCTACGATATCAAGCTTCTGCGACCCGACGGAACGGAAACCGATATCGGTGAAACCGGCGAGATCTGCGTCAATACCTCGGAGAAAACTCCCTGCGGCATCTTCCTCGGCTATTACAGAAATCAGGAAAGAACGGACGAGGTATGGCACGACGGAGTATACCACACCGGCGATATCGCATGGCGTGATGAGGACGGCTACTTCTGGTATGTCGGACGTATCGACGACGTTATCAAGTCCTCGGGCTACCGTATCGGACCCTTTGAGATCGAGAACGTCATCATGGAGCTTCCCTATGTTCTTGAGTGTGGTGTTTCCGCAGCTCCAGATGAAGTAAGAGGACAGGTCGTTAAGGCAAGCATCGTCCTCACCAAGGGTACTCAGCCCAGCGAGGAGCTTAAAAAAGATATCCAGAACTATGTCAAGAAGCACACCGCTCCCTACAAGTATCCTCGAATCGTTGTTTTCAAGGATGAATTGCCGAAGACTATAAGCGGCAAGATCATCCGCAATCAACTTTAAAATGGTCCATAGCACATCGTCTTCGGCGTTGGTGATCCTTGAAATACACATAGTATTCCTACGGATCACCGCCTTGAACCCGATGCACTCTGAACAATTTTGTTTAAAGGTAAGCACATCGTCTTCGGCGTTGACAAATTTTGCAATACACATAGTATTGCATCAATTTGTCGCCTTGAACTCGACGCACTCTGAACAATTTTATTTAAAGGTTAGCACGCCGATTTCATATTAGATAAATGTTGGCTCCACCATTGGGGGAGCTGTCAGCGAAGCTGACTGAGGGGGTAAGGGCTTGTCAAACCCCACAAAGCGAAAAACATTCAAACATTAAACTGTCGGCCGGATTATCTGCGGCGCAATACCGTGCCGCAAGCGGTTTGATACCATAATATACATACAAAACTACCGCATTAACGGCTGAATGAGGTGAAATGAATGACAAAGCGAATAACGCTTTTTGCCGGTCACTACGGCAGCGGAAAAACGAATATTGCAGTCAACTATGCTTTCGAGCTGCGCCGTCAGGGACTTGAGGTTGCGGTTGCCGACCTTGATATCGTCAACCCGTATTTCAGAACCAAGGACAGCGAAAGGGAGCTTGCCGCCGCAGGAATAAGGCTTATCTGCTCGGAGTATGCAAACTCAAATGTTGATCTTCCGTCACTTCCTCAGGATATCTATTCCGTTATCGACGATCGCTCGGAATATGCGGTTATGGATATCGGCGGTGACGACAGGGGAGCCTACGCTCTCGGACGTTATGCCGAAAGCATCGTCAGGGAAGACGATTATGAGATGTTCTTTGTCATCAATATGTACCGTCCGCTTACAAGAGATGCGTGCAGTACGGTTGAGGTAATGAAAGAGATCGAGAATGCGTCTTCGATGAAATTTACCGCTATTATCAACAATTCAAATCTCGGCGAGGAGACAACCGCTCAGGATGTTCTCGACTCGCTCGGATATGCGGACGAGGTGTCAAAGCTTACGGGACTTCCCGTTGCTATGACTGCCGTTAAGCAATCACTTTATAAAGAACTGTACGGAAATGTAGACAAGCTTTTGCCTCTCACCCTACAGGAGAAAATAAATTAGGAGGAATGTCAAATGGCTAAAGTAACATTCAAAACAGACCTTTGCAAGGGCTGCGGACTGTGTGTAAACGCTTGTCCCAAAGGAATAGTTCATCTGTCAGAAACGACATTGAACAACAAGGGACACCATCCCGCAGTTGTAACAGATCAGGAAAAATGTATAGGATGCGCCTTCTGTGCGACAATGTGTCCCGATTGTGTGATTACGGTAGAGAGGTGAAGAAAATGTCAGATAAAGTTTTAATGAAAGGTAACGAAGCGATCGCAGAAGCCGCTATCAGAGCCGGCTGCCGCCATTACTTCGGCTATCCCATCACTCCGCAGACAGAGGTTGCCGCATATATGTCAAAGCGTATGCCCAAGATCGGCGGAACCTTCCTTCAGGCAGAGAGTGAAATTGCCGCTATCAATATGGTTATCGGTGTTTCGTCAACGGGCAAAAGAGTAATGACCTCCTCCTCAAGCCCCGGAGTTTCGCTTAAAAGCGAGGGTATATCCTACCTTGCAGGCTGTGATCTTCCTGCCCTCGTTGTCAACGTTCAGCGTGGCGGTCCCGGACTCGGCGGCATTCAGCCGTCGCAGTCGGATTACTGGCAGTCCACAAAGGGCGGCGGACACGGCGATTATCACAACATCGTCCTTGCTCCCGCTTCCGTTCAGGAAATGGCAAGCCTCACCGTCAAGGGCTTTGAGCTTGCCGACAAATACAGAATGGTTGCGATGATCCTTGCCGACGGCACAATGGGTCAGATGATGGAGCCTGTTTCCCTTGATATTGACGAGATCGCTCCGGTCGAGAAGCCGTGGGCGCTCACAGGCACAAAGTGCGAAAGAGAGCATAACATTGTCAATTCGCTCTACCTCAAGCCGGAAGAGCTGGAAATAAAGAATTTTGAAAGATATCAGAAGTACAAGCTCATCGAAGAAAATGAGACTATGTACGAGGAATATCTTATGGAGGACGCCGAGCTTTGCGTTGTTGCGTTCGGTATTACCGCCCGTGTTGCAAAGAATGCCGTAAACGAGGCTCGCAAGAGAGGCGTCAAGGTCGGTATGATAAGACCGATCACGCTCTGGCCGTTCCCGTCAAAGCCGATCAAGGCTGCGGCTGAGAAGTGCAAGAGATTTATTACGGTTGAAATGAATATGGGACAGATGATCGACGACGTGAGACTTGCCATTGAGTGCAAGCGTCCGGTTGAGCTTTGCAACCGTGTCGGCGGAATGATCCCGACGCCCGAAGATGTCTTTTCATCCATTATGTCAAACGGAGGTGCGGAATAATGTCAGTAGTATTTGAAAAACCGAAATCCCTGACCGATGCAACGCTCCACTATTGTCCCGGCTGTACTCACGGTATTATTCACCGTCTTGTTGCCGAGGTAATGGACGAGCTTGGTATTGAGGGCGATACGATCGGCGTAGCCTCTGTCGGCTGCTCGGTCATGGCATACAATTATTTTACCTGCGACTTTGTTCAGGCGGCTCACGGACGTGCTCCTGCCGTTGCAACAGGCGTAAAGAGAAGCGATCCGAGCAAGATCGTGTTCACATATCAGGG
>JAXJRE010000250.1:0-14357 GCA_036310785.1 Acutalibacteraceae bacterium | reverse complement strand
GTCGTGCTGACCGTGGATGTCGATAAGCTCGCCGCCAAGCTCCCTGAGCATAGAAACGGTTACGGGTGCGCCGTTAAGACGGCAGATGTTTTTTCCGTCCCGATTGAGAATTCTGTTGATTATCAGTACACCATCCTCGCAGTCAATTCCGTTTTCGTCAAGGAAGGCTTTCACTTTCTCATTCACGTCCTCGAAAACGGCATAGACCTTTGCGCTCTGTGCGCCCGTCCTGATTATTTCACGGGAAGTGCGCTCGCCGAGAATTGCATTTATCGAGTCGATAACAATGGATTTACCTGCGCCCGTTTCGCCTGTCAGGACATTGAGTCCGCATCCGAATTCTATGGCGGCACTCTCGATTATCGCAACATTTTCAATTTTCAGGCTTGTAAGCATAAGATCACTTCCGAGCGTTATGCGCCATGGGAAACGGCGTCAATTATTCTGTCAACGGATTCTTTCAGCTCCCGTGCTGTTGCCTCCGTCCTGCAAAGGGCAAATATCGTGTCGTCACCTGCAATCGTGCCGACAAGCCCCTCCCACTCCATATTGTCAAATGCGGCGCAGGCGGCATTCGCCATTCCCGAATGGCACTTGATGACAACGGTGTTGCCTGCGTAATCCGAGGAGACAACGGAGTGAGAAAAAATTGTTGTAAATTTGGAAAGATATTCGTCCGTTTCGCTCCTGCCCTCGACATAGCGGTAAACACCGTTCTTGTCCATCTGTTTAACGAGCCTCAGCTCCTTTATGTCACGGGAAACGGTAGCCTGAGTTGAACTGAAGCCGTTTTCTTCAAGCTTTTCAAGCATTTCCTCCTGTGTGCCTATTGAGTACATCTCGATAAGCTTGAGGATCATACTGTGTCTCTTTTTCTTCATGACGTCAATCTCCTTTTACAGCCGTCTCTGTTCGAGCTTGCTGTTGAGTATTTCCAAAAATGTTTCGTTCTTAATTCTGATAAATTCGCCGCACATTCCGGCACGTTTTATTCTGACCGAACAGTCCTTGCCGATCGGTATTGCGTCCTCTCCGTCACAGGAAAGTCCGATATCCGCGTCGCCGTCGCCCCTAAGCACAAATTCCGAATCGGGCTTGAAAATCAATGACCTTGAGAAAAGGGAGTGGGTGCAGATCGGAGTCAGCAGAACGCTTTCTATCTGCGGATCAACAACAGGTCCGCCTGCCGAAAGATTGTAAGCCGTAGAGCCTGTCGGAGTGGAAAAGATAATTCCGTCCGCCGTATATTTATTGAGAAATTTTCCGTTGTGTTCAACAATAAAATCGTCCATCTTTATTTGCAGACCTCTTGCCACAACGGCGTCATTGACGCAGTAATGAGTGCTGAGGATTTCTCCGTCGGGTGAAACAATCTCCGCTTTGAGCATCATTCTGCGGTCGATCTCATATTCTCCGCTTTTGAGCGCAGAGAGCATTTCAAGCTCGGTCGGCTCAAGTCCTGCCATAAAAGCGATGCGTCCTGCGTTTATTCCGAGGGTGGGTTTGCCGAATTTTGCGGCGTGGATTATCGTTCCGTCGCCGCCGACGGCTATCACAATATCACAGCTTTCGGTCATTTCTTCAAGGGGAAGAAATTCCGCCTTTGTGTTTTTGAAATATTCTATGTAGTCACGCTTTATGAAGTATTTCATACCGTGCTTTTCAAGCTCGGCGCAGACGTCGAGAGACACCTGCAAAGCGCTTTTTCTTGTCAGATTGGGAAGTAATGCTATTTTCATAATCTTTCCCTGCCTTATTTATCAAGTTCGCCGTGTGAGAGCCTGACAAGCTCCTCGGGCGTAATTCCGCACAGCTTCTGCGGAGCTTCGCTTTTTTCTATGTGCATAAGGTATTCGATATTGCCCTCAGGTCCTTTGATAGGTGAAAAGTCGAGATTTTTTACGTCAAAGCCGTGTTCAAGCGCAAAGGCAACCGTGTTTTCAACAACCTCTATATGCACCTGCGGATCACGGACAACTCCCTTTTTGCCGATCTTCTCCCTGCCTGCTTCAAACTGGGGTTTAATCAGGCACACCGCCTGACCGTCCGCTTTCAGCAATTCACGCAGAACGGGAAGAATGATTTTCAGCGAAATGAAAGAAACGTCAACGCTTGCAAAATCAATATCCTCGGGTATCTGCTCGTGGGTAACGTAGCGGAAATTCGTGCGTTCCATATTGACAACACGTTCGTCCGTTCTCAGCTTCCATGCAAGCTGACCGTAGCCGACATCTATCGAATACACCTTTTTTGCGCCGTGGGTTAGCATACAGTCGGTGAAGCCGCCCGTCGAAGCGCCGATATCCATACAGACGCAGTCGCTGAGGTCGATATCAAATTTTTCCGCCGCCTTTTGCAGCTTCAGTCCTCCCCTGCTGACGAACGGGTTCCGGTTGCCTCTGACCTCAATTTCATCATCGGGCTTTACCGAAGCACCTGCTTTCAGCTCCTTCTGACCGTTCAGGTAAACCTGCCCTGCCATTATCAAAGCCTTTGCTTTCTCCCTTGACTCGGCAAGTCCCCTCTGAGTCAAGGCGATATCCAGTCTTATTTTATCGGACAAAATCTACACCTCGGTCGTTTTCTTTACTATTTTATCAACCATACTTTCGCTGTCAAAGCCGTAGTCTTTTATAAGCTCGGGCACCTTTGCCTGCTTGACAAAGCAGTCCTCGACTGCGGTGATGTCATAGCCGCACTTGTAGCCCCGTTGAAGAAGCTCTGCGGCAAACTTCTCAGCAATTCCGCCGCTTCTGACGCCTTCCTCGAAGAAGAAAATATATTTTGAATCAAGCACCCTGTCTATTGCCTCGGTGTCGATCGGTTTAATCCTGTTGAGCTTGAGCACCTTGGCTTTGATATTACGGTTTTCCAGTTCCCTGACCGCCTTTGCCGTCTCAGAGAACAGCCTGCCGTAGGTCACAAGAACGATCTCCGCCGATTCGTCGCCGTAAAAATCGTAAGTGCCGAAGGACGGAGTATAGTCCTCGGGAATATTCGCTTCGCCGCCTCTCGGATAACGAACGGCGACAACATCGCTGTCACGGTAAAAGGCGTTGCCGAAATCGACCTTCATCTCGTCATAGGTCGCAGGCGAATAGACCGTGACCTTAGGTATGCTCTGCAGGAACGCAACGTCATAAAGTCCGTTGTGAGTTTCACCGTCATCACCGACAAAGCCTGCCCTGTCGATCGCAAGCACAAGCTTCTGATCCTGCAATGCGCCGTCGTGGATAATCTCGTCATAGCAACGCTGTAAAAACGTCGAATACACCGCAAAAACAGGGAGCATACCGCCCTTGGCAAGTCCCGACGCAAACGTGACTGCGTGTTCCTCGGCGATGCCTACATCGAAAAATCTTTCCGAATATTTATTGCTGAACTCGGTCAGTCCCGTGCCGAGGGACATTGCGGCGGTGATGAGGGAAATACGTCTGTCCTTTTCCGCCATTTTACACATCAGCTTGCCGAACTCGTTGCAGAATGTGTCGCCCGTCGAGTGCGGCTCGCCCGTATTTATATCAAAGTCAGAAATTCCGTGGAAGTAGCTCGGATCTTTTTCGGCATAGTCGTAGCCCTTGCCCTTGACTGTGTTGACATGGAGCAGGACGGGAGAGTGGAGACTCTTTGCCGTCTCCAAAGCCTCGCACATAGAGACGATATCGTGACCGTCAATCGGTCCCATATAGCGAAAGCCCATTTTTTCAAATATCGTGCTTTCATATATCAGGTTTTTAACCGCCGTCTTGAATTTAAAAAGTCCCTGAGCCATAGCGTGACCGACAAGCGGTATCCTGTCGAGGAAACGCTCGAGTCTCGCTTTCATACGCACATATTTTTTCTTTGAGCGTATTTTTGTCAGATACCTTGCAACCGAGCCGACATTCTTTGAGATCGACATTTCATTGTCGTTGAGAATAACGATGAAATTTGTCTTTGATCTGCCTGCATTGTTGAGTGCCTCATATACAAGACCGCCCGTGAACGAGCCGTCGCCGATAACCGCAACAGTATAGTTGTTGTTCTTCTTTATCTTGTTCGCCTGGGCAATTCCGTAGGCAGAGGAAACGGAGGTTCCGCTGTGTCCGCTGTAAAAGGTGTCGTGGTCGCTCTCGTTCGGGTGACAGAAGCCCGATATTCCGTCTTTCTGCCTGATCGTATCAAAAACGTCATAACGTCCCGTGAGAAGCTTATGGGTATAAGCCTGATGACCGACGTCCCATACGATTCTGTCAACCGGCGAATTGAACATCAAATGAATTGCTATGGTCAATTCGACCGCACCGAGGTTGGAGGCAAGATGACCGCCGTTTTTGGAAACGGTTTCAATCAGAACGTCTCTTATCTCCTGAGCAAGCTCGCCGTATTCGGAGCTGTCAAGCTTTTTCAGATCCTGCGGCGAATGTATTTTATCAAGATATTTAATTTTCTTATCCAATAGTGTTCACATCCGATACCGAAAACTAATTCTTTCTCTTTTCCAGTTTTTCCGCAAAGTCGGAAAGAAAATCCGCATTGCCGTCAAAATTTTTCAGCGCCGCCTTTGCTTTCTCCGTCAGCTCGGAGACAATCTCCTTTGAGCGTTCGATCCCGAGAAGCGAAACATAGGTGCATTTTTCGTTTTCGTCGTCGCTGCCGACGGGCTTGCCGAGGGTTGCCGTGTCGCTTGTCACGTCAAGAATATCATCGACAATCTGGAACGAAATTCCGATGCACCTTGCATATTCCTCGGCGGCAGGGATCATATCCTTTCTGCCTGCGGCTATACAGCCCATAACGCAGGCTGCTCTTATCAGCTCGCCCGTTTTAAGTGCGTCGGTTTTTTCAATATCTTCAAGACCGACCTTTTTTCCCTCGTTCTGAAGATCCATAACCTGACCGCCAACCATTCCTGCCCAGCCTGCCGCTTCCGAAAGAACGGAAACTGCGTCAATCACACGTTCGGCTGGGAGCTGAGCCTTGACCGCCGTTTCAAAGGCAAGCGTCAGGAGTGCGTCGCCTGCAAGAAGTGCATATTCCTCGCCGAACGCAATGTGGCAGGACGGCTTTCCTCGGCGGAAATCGTCGTTGTCCATACAGGGCAGATCGTCGTGAATAAGCGAATAGGTGTGGATCATTTCAAGCGCACAGGCAAGCGGAAAGGCCTTTTCGCTGTCGCCGCCGCAAGCCTCGCAGAAAGAGAGCACAAGCTCAGGTCTGATTCTCTTGCCGCCGTTTTCAACGCTGTAACGCATTGCACGGCTTACTATATCATCGCTTTCGGGCATATATCCCTCAAGCGCCTTGTTTATCATTTCAATATGGCTCAATGATATCATTCCTCTTTTTCGGATAATTCCGTGATTTTCAGCTTGGCTTTTTCCAAGCTTGTGTTGCAGAACGAGGCAAGCTTTGTGCTTTCCTCGAACAGCTTTATTGATTCGTCAAGCGGCAGACTGCCGTCGTCGAGCTTTGCGACGATCTCCTCAAGTCTTGCCATAGCCTGTTCATATGTCATTTTAGCCGCCATTTAAAGCACCTCGCATTTTCTTTCTCCGTCCGAAAATCCGACGGTAATCCGGTCGCCCTTTGTCAAAGCCTTTGAGCTTGCAACGACCTTTTCGTCCTTGGTGACGATCGAGTAGCCTCTCGCCATCACCTTCAGGGGACTCAGAGCGTCCAGCCTTGCCGCCGTTGACGAAAACCTTGCCGTTTCTGAGTCCAGCTTTCTTTGCACGCTCAGAAGTGCGCTCGTCATAAGTGTATCGACCGTCTGTATTTTCTGATCTATAAGCATTGACGGGCTTCTGTATCTGAGCCTTTCTTTTATCATCTCAAGTCTTTCTTTTTCGTCATTGACACGCTGTAAAAGAGTTGCTTCACATTCATAAACCACCGTCTGAACAAAAGCAATGTCCTCCCTGATATCGGGAACGGCAAGCTCAGCCGCCGCAGAGGGAGTCGGGGCACGCAGATCGGCAACGAAATCGCAGATCGTGAAATCCGTTTCGTGTCCGACCGCCGAGATTATCGGAATACGGCTTTTGAACACCGCCCTTGCGACAATCTCCTCGTTGAATGCCCAGAGATCCTCAAGCGAGCCTCCGCCTCGTCCGACTATCAGAACATCGGCATAATCGCCCGAATTAAAGCGTTCGATCGCATCGACGATCTGAGGAGCCGCCAAAGCTCCCTGAACCTGAACGGGAGCTAAAATAATCTCAGCCAACGGATACCGTCGGGAGATAACATTCCTGATATCCTGAATTACCGCACCCGTCGCCGAGGTGACAACGCCTATCCTCGTACAGCGGTTGGGTATCGGCTTTTTAAATCTCTCGTCAAAAAGTCCCTCCTGCGCCAGCCTGTTCTTGAGCTGTTCAAAGGCAAGATTGAGTGCGCCGAGACCGTCGGGCTGCATATCGTCAATATAAAGCTGGTACTGTCCGTCACGCTCGAAAACCGACACCCTGCCCCTGACTATGACCTTCATTCCGTTTTCGGGCATAAATTTCAGCCGCCTGTTAGCGGAGGCGAACATAACCGCCTTGACGGCGCAGTTTTCGTCCTTTAAGGTCAGATAAAAATGTCCCGTTCGGTAATGGTTGGTGAAGTTCGATATCTCGCCCACAACATAAAGACTTCTGAGCAGGCTGTCGCCGTCGATTATCGACTTTATATAGGTATTCAGTTGCGTTACACTCAGTACCGTTGATTTCATTAAAGTGTCCTCTTGTGATATTCGGCGGCAAGCAGGGCAATTCCTGCGGCGTTGTCCGCCGAAAATTCGGGTTCGGCAAAGCCTGCGCCGAGCTTTTCTTCAAACTCTTTTCTGATAATGCTGTTCGACATAACTCCGCCCGAAAAAATCATCGGCAGACCGCCGTATTTTTCCTTTGCAAAAATGGCGATTTTATAAAGAGCCGTCATAATATAATCAAGGCAGTAGCGGCAGATATCCTCAGGCTTTTCGCCTTTTTCGAGCATCGCCCTGCACTTGTTTTCAACACCCGAAAGACAGCAATTGCCGTCCTTGAGCTTAATATTTATCTTGTATTTCTTATCGCTTTTCCGGGCAAGCTCGTCAACATATTTTCCAGCAGGAAACGGATAGCCGAGCATAACTCCGACTCTGTCAACCGCCTGACCTGCCTTGAGGTCGAGCGACGAAGCAATCAGCTCGGTTTCAAGCTCTCCGCTGACAAGCAAGGCCTGAGTTGTTCCGCCCGAAACGTGAAAGGCGAAAAAATCCTTGCCGTAAAGCTCACGCCTGTCACAGGAATACAGAGCAGCCATAATATGTCCCTGCTGATGCGAAAAGCGGAACAGCGGTTTACACGTCGCCGCCGACACCGACTCTGCGGCGCAAACTCCCGTCAGAAAGCACGGCATATACGAGCCTTCCGCCCTCATCGGTGCGTCGGAAACTCCGACGGCGGCTATCTCGCCGTCAAAGCCGTCAAAAAGCTCCCTCATCAGCTCCGGAAGCTGAACGGTGTGGTGAAAAACCGCGTCGCTCTGACGAAGTCCAAGCTCGCCCTTTTTCACGGGCAGAAGCTTCTTGCGGTGAACGACCGTGTCCGTGTCGCTGTTATAAAGAGCGCACGAGGTCGTATAATTGCTTGTATCAATTCCCAGATAATAAGGCATTTTAATCCTCTTTTTCTCTTGCGATCGAGCCGAGTATTCCGTTGACAAAGCCCTTGTCCTCGTCCGAGCCGTAGACCTTGCAGATCTCGACAGCCTCGTTTATCGAAACGCTGACGGGAACCTTGTCAAAATACTTCATCTCGCAGACCGCCATTCTCAAAAGAGCAAGGCTGACCTTTGAAATTCTCTGCTTGCTCCAGCCCTTGAGATTTTTCTCGATCACACCGTCAATCTCGTCAATGTGCTCCTCGGCTTTCCTGACGATATCGGCGGTCATTTTATTCTTTTCGATAACCTCCGATTCAATCGCAATGTTTAAAATTTCATCAATCGTAAGCTCGGAATTGAAAGACCTTTCAAAAAGAATGATGAAGGCCTGTTCTCTCGCCTTACGCTTGTCTGCAGAAGGTGAACTCATTGTTTTCCGTCCTTTCGGTATAAAAAATCCCTCTGTATATATACAGAGGGCACAAGTTTTTCTTCTAAAATATAAAGGTGCGCTGAATTGTATATATACACTATTCAATGCATATTATACCACGCTTTTAAAAAATCTCAACTGTTTTTTGCATTATTATTTGAAAAACGGCTGTATTTGTCCGATTATTTAAAATCTGAGCGTCCGGCATTGAAGTCTGAGACGGTTTAAAAGGTATTTATCCTTGAAATCGTCGCTGTGCCGCCACGTTCCGGCAAAGGAGCAGTCACGCACACGGTGTCAAAAGAAAAAATAATATCAGTCATTTTGCCGATCTCCCTTTGCTTATACGAATTACAGCGTGCCGTTTTCAAACTCACGCTTGAACCATACGTCCTTAACCTCAAATTCACGGGAATTGAGATATGACAAAATACCTGCGCTCTCGTCGAACATAAAAACAAGCTTGTAGGAATACAGGCATTGCTTTCGGTAGCCGAAATCCTTGTTCAGCTTGTTCGTGCCGTACTTGCCGTCACCGAGCAGAGGGTGACCGATTGAGGCAAAATGCGCCCTGATCTGGTGCGTTCTGCCCGTCATCAGCTCAACCTCAACAAGGCTTAACTGCTTGTCGTAATCACGGCCGAGAGTTTTATACTTCGTGCGTATCTCCTTAGCGCCCTCGGCAGGGTGCTTCAGGATTTTTACCGTGTTTTTATTCTCGTCTTTCAGCAGATAGCCCTCAAGCAAACCGCTGTCACGCTCCATTATTCCGTGGCATACGCAGAGATAGAATTTTTTCAGATTCGTCCTCTGCTTCATCTGTGCGTTCATAATTCTGAGACTCTCGGCATTCTTGGCGGCGATAACTATTCCGCCCGTGTTCCTGTCGATCCTGTTGACGAGAGCAGGGGTAAAGGAATTTTCTTCATCGGGCTTGTACTCGCCCTTTTCGTAAAGATATTTCTTTATCCTCGTTATCAGCGTATCGACATACTCCCTGTCGTCGGGGTGGCAGAGAAGTCCTGCCTTTTTGTCAAGGAGCATGATGTTTTCGTCTTCATAGAGAATATCGAGCCTGCTCGGTGCGCCCGTGAAATCATAGCGTGTTTCAGGCTTGACGAAAAATTCGTCATTGATATACATATCAACAATATCGCCCTTTTGCAGGACGGTCGATATCTCCGCACGCTTGGAATTCACCTTGATTCGCTTTTTCCGTATGTACTTATACATAAGCGACTGCGGCAGATTCGGCAGGCTTTTTCGTATGAACTTGTCAAGCCGCTGACCTGCGTCATTGGCTTTTATCTCAAAGCTTTTCATATCTTAATTCTTAAACGAGTGTATCGGAGCAGGTATTCTGCCGCCCCTGTTGATGAAGTCCGAACAGTCAGCCTTGTTCACGGGCATAATCGGAGCATATCCGAGCAAGCCGCCGAATTCAACGGTATCTCCGACATTCTTGCCGATGACGGGGATAAGACGTACCGCCGTGGTCTTCTGATTTATCATACCTATCGCCATTTCGTCCGCAATAATGCCCGAAACCGTTGAGGGCTTCGTATCGCCGGGAATGGCTATCATATCAAGTCCGACCGAGCATACGCAGGTCATTGCCTCCAGCTTTTCGAGAGTCAACATTCCTGCGTTCACCGAGTCGATCATACCCTGATCCTCGGAAACGGGAATAAATGCGCCCGAAAGTCCGCCGACATATGACGAAGCCATAATTCCGCCCTTTTTGACCTGATCGTTGAGCAGGGCAAGCGCCGCCGTCGTACCCGGTGCGCCGACATATTCAAGTCCCATTTCTTCAAGTATCTCCGCAACGCTGTCGCCGACGGCAGGCGTGGGAGCAAGCGAAAGGTCGATTATTCCGAACGGAACATCAAGCCGCTTTGACGCTTCTCTTGCAACAAGCTGACCGACCCTCGTAACCTTGAAAGCGGTCTTTTTTATCGTTTCGCAGAGCGTGCCGAAGTCTGCGCCTCTGACCTCGCTGATAGCACGTTTTACAACTCCCGGTCCGCTGACTCCGACATTGATTATCGTGTCCGCCTCGGTTACACCGTGGAATGCGCCCGCCATAAACGGATTATCGTCGGGTGCGTTGCAGAACACAACGAGCTTCGCACAGCCGATCGAGCCGTTATCCTTTGTCAGCTCGGCTGTTTTGACAACCGTTTCTCCGAGGAGCTTTACTGCGTCCATATCAATGCCCGTCTTTGTCGAGCCGACATTGACGGAGCTGCAAACCCTTTCGGTTGAGGCGAGAGCTTCGGGAATTGACTCTATCAGGAGCTTTTCCGCAGGTGTCATTCCCTTGGAAACAAGGGCGGAAAAACCGCCGATGAAATTGACGTTTATCTCGTGCGCCGCTTTGTCAAGAGCCTTTGCAAGCTTGACAAAATCCTCCGTTGTTTTACAGCAGGAAGCTCCGATAAGCGAGATCGGCGTGACGGAAACACGCTTGTTGACGATCGGAATACCGAACTCCAGAGCGATCTCGTCACCTGTTTCAACCAGCTTGCCTGCCTTGGATACGATCTTCTTATAGACCTTGTCGCAGGTGGCGTCCACATCGGACGAGATGCAGTCAAGCAGGCTGATACCCATCGTGATAGTACGCACATCAAGATTGTTTTCTTCTATCATTTTGTTCGTTTCACGAACCTCAAACGAATTTATCATAGCCTACCTCAAATTCTGTGCATTACGTCGAAGATATCCTCGTGCTGCATCTTTATTTTAACTCCCAGCTCCTCGCTGATCTTTTCCATTTCGCCGTTGAGAACAGCAAAATCCTTCTTCGCATTCTGAGCGTCAACAATCATTATCATATTGAAGAAGCCCTGCACGATCGACTGGTTGATATCAAGAACATTGATATCGTTCTCCGCAAGATAGGTGCAGACCTTGGCGATAATACCCACCCTGTCCTTACCTATTACCGTTATAATCGTTCTGTTCATACCTCGTCCTCCGAATCATCATTGTTTTCTATCTGAGAGAGTATCTCTTTGAGATTGATTTTCTGCGTGTTGAGTATCTCGTCCGCCCTGTTGAGGGTTTCGGTCGGGTCCTTCTTGTTAAGCTCATATTCATCGGGAACATCAAGGAGCTTTTCAGCGTCCTCAATCGTTGCGTCCTCGCCGAGATCCTGAGCCATAAGAGCGTCTATTCCTGTCGGCTCGACCGCAGGAGCGGAGATAATGCTGTCACCGCTTTGCACCTCGGCATATTTTGCAAGCTTCCTTTTCTTTGAAATATGCAGTATGACAAGCACGGCGATAAATGCCGCAAGAGTGACTGCCGAGATAATTCCGCCGAGCAGAAGTCCTTTCGGCTTGTAGGTCATTTCTATCGTATGAGTTCCCGGTGCCGCATCAATTCCGATAAGCGCACCGCCGATTGCGACAGGCTCAACCTTTTCGCCGTCAACAAGGATTTCCCAGCCCTCGTCATAGTTTATCGAGGTGTAGACAAGCTCGTTTGCGCTGACGGTAACGGTACCCTTGATATAGGTATCCTCAAACTCGGTGATATCCATTGAAGCTTCGGCAAGCTTGTTGTAGCCATACTCGAAGTTGTCCATATTAAGACCGACGGCATAGATATCGGCATAGCCTGACTCCTTGTTTGCCGGAATAGCGATCTCAACGGTCATTATCTCGCCTTGCTCAAAATATCCGCAGTCGAGAATATACGGATCGTCGGGATCCTGGCTTTTTGACAGTCCGTTTGTGCCGTAAACCTCGATCTGATCTGCACTTGTGCAGTCGGCATAGAGGTAAACGTTCTGAGCTTCCGGAATTTCATACTTGATTATTATCGTTCCGCTCATATCGGCAAGATCCTTGTAATAGGTGAAGTTCTCGGTGAGAAGCTCCTCGCCGTCACGGATATTATCTGTCTGGGCACTTGCGGCAGGAATTTTCTCAAAGACATCGCCTGCGTCGGTCGCCCTTGTCCAGTAATCATTCTGAATGTCGAACGGATTTGTACCCGTTGTGATCCATTTTTCAACCTCATCGCTCACACAGTAGGCAATGGGAAGATAATAGTTGTTCTTATATGCCGTGAAGCTGTCGTTTCCTGCAACCTCGGTAAAGAGCTGTTCGTTCATCAGCGAGCCGTCGTTGTTCACAAGATATTTCAGCGACATCATCGCATTGTAAACGGGAGACTGCGGATCGTAAATATAGCTGTTGATATAGTTGCTGTTCAGTCCGAGATTATGCTGAAGATTTGCGGACTTTTCATATGCCATTGATGAGAAAACGGAAACGCCGTTGTAGTTAAACCACGAAGCGTCCATCAGCGTGTTGATATCGGTAAGCTCCATGCGGTACTTGTCCGTTCCCTCAACGGTGTCAAGCTTATCTTTAAGCTCTCTGAAATCGCTGTATCCGTTGACGAAGTTCGGCTTCTGCTGGCTGATGACAAAGTGGTTTGTGTCGCAGACCGCAACCTCGGCAAAGACACAGCACATAAGCAGGAGCGACACAGCAGACTGAGCAAAGTTTTTCTTCTTCATCAGTCCGAGAACAACCGTGTAAACCGCCGCAAAAGCTATGCTGAGATAGATAGTTTCCTCGGTTGCGTTGCTCATTCCAAGCTTCTGCACAAGGACGGCAAAAATAATCGTTGCAACGCCCGAGCCGAGCAGAGCCTTTGTCGAAAACGACCTGATATTGACAAGCGCCTTGTAAGCGATAGTCAGAAGCAGGAACGAATAAATAAACGAAAATCTGAACGGGAGATCGTTCGGGAAATGGAAAGCGTGAATAATATAATTCGCAAAATTCAGGTTAAAGCCGAGGAAGAATACGGCAAGCAGAATGATGTGAGCCGCCCTCTCCTTTGCCTTGATCTTGTCGCAGAAAATGTAAAGCGGAACGAGCATAACGGTGATAACTCCGCAGTAAACATTCGGCAGAACTGTGTCGCCGCTGCTTCTGATTGTCGGCTCAAGAGAGGTAAGATGATTTGCAAGGAAATCAAAAATACTGTTGTAGAACTCGTAATCGCTCGGGAAAGTTCCCGAGGTTGCCGAGCAGGTTTTGAGGCAGAAATAGGTCGGCACAAGCGCAACCGCCGCAAGTCCGACAGCCGCAAACGAGCCGAGAGTAAACAGCAGTCCCGATTCAACAAATCGGCTGTAAAGCACATTGTCGATCTTTCTGTCGTATATCTCTCCGTTCTCGTCCTCGTAAATAGGCTTTGTCGGCAGGACTTCCTTGATAGAATAATTTGAGAAGAAATAGACAAGGAAATACAGCACGGAGAAAATGCAGATCATATATGACATATAGTAGTTCGAGAAGAACGAAACCGCCAGAGTCACAATGTAGAAGGTCGCTTTTTGCTTGTTGATGATCCTTTCGATTCCGAGGACAACAAGCGGCAAAAGATACATTGCGTCGATCCACATAATATTCCAGTAGTAAGCGATAAAGAAGCCGCAGAAAGCGTAAAGAATACCGAAAGCGGAGACCGTGAAATCGTTCCTGCCGTTTGTTTTTTTGAGGTAATACGCCATTGCCGCCGCGGCAAGAGCATTCTTCAAAAGCACCATTGATCCTATGGCTTCGGGAACGTTTTCATGGCCGAAAAGCAGAACAAGAAGTCCGCCGACAGGGCTTGAAAGATAGTTGTAATAATTGCCTATGAACGCTCCGCCGCCGCCCGTATTCCACGAATAGAGCATACTTTTGAACTGAGTTATTCTGTCATAAAGCTCGGCAAACAGGGGTCCGTACTGGTGGTAAAGATCCATTCTGAGTACGGTTTTGTTTCCGAACGGAATTATCTCGAAGCAGTAATAGACCAGAAGCATCAGCACGGCACTGCAAATGAACGCCAAAATGATGTAAATGTTCCGGTCGATAAACCTTGCAAGTTTTGAGTCGGGATGTTTTTTTAATATGGATTTTTTCAAAAAGCTCATTCCTCTCATTTTATATAAACTACACCTATTTTATAAAAAATCAGTTGTATATATATTATCACACAACAGCCTATCTTTCAATAACGCCGAACGAAAATTCACATTATTTTAATTTTATTTTTGATGCAGGAGATTTATCAGGACGATTGTTATATAGATATCCATATTGCTTGCCAAACCAAAAACGGCATTATCTAACGTCTATAGTCTAAAATCTAAAGCCTATATTCTGCCTTCCCCTTGAGGGGAAGGTGGCACTGACGAAGGAAGTGACGGATGAGGTGTGAAAAGCTGAAAACAAAAAAGAAACACAATGTTATCAGACTTGCTCCACCTCATCACCGCCTGCGGCGGAGC